>JALYZQ010000077.1 GCA_030948805.1 Actinomycetota bacterium
GTGTTTGCAGAGCACAAGAAGACGGAGGCGGTCACCGCCCACGTCCTGTGGATGACGACCGGCCTCAGCTGTGAGGGTGACTCGGTGGCCATGACCTCGGCCACCAACCCCAGCCTGGAGGACATCATCCAGGGCGTCATCCCCGGCATGCCGCGGGTGGTGATCCACAACCAGGTGATCGCGTTCGAGACCGGCGACGAATACATACAGGCCTGGTATGACGCCGAGGAGGGCAAGCTCGACCCGTTCGTGCTGGTAATCGAAGGCTCGCTCGGCAACGAGCAGATCAACGGCGAGGGCCACTGGACCGGATTCGGCGTCAACCCGGCCACCGATCAGCCGATCACCGTCAACGAGTGGATCGACCGTCTGGCCCCCAAGGCGGCGGCCGTGGTGGCCGTCGGGACCTGCGCCACCTACGGCGGCATCCCGGCCATGAAGAACAATCCCACGGGCGCGATGGGGGTGCCGGACTATCTGGGCTGGAAATGGCGCTCTAAGGCCAACCTGCCGGTGGTCTGCATCCCGGGTTGCCCGGCCCAGCCCGACAACATGACCGAGGTGCTGATGTACCTCGTGTTCCATCTCGCCGGGCTGGCCCCGGCGCCCGAGCTCGATGAGCAGCTGCGACCGAAATGGCTCTTCGGCCGGACCGTCCGAGAGGGCTGCAACCGAGCCGGGTTCGTCGAGGAGGGGAACTTCGCCACCGAGTACGGCTCCGACCACCGCTGTCTGATCAAGCTCGGCTGCAAGGGCCCGGTGGTCAAGTGCAACGTCCCCGTCCGCGGCTGGATCAACGGCATCGGCGGCTGCCCCAACGTGGGCGGCATCTGCATGGCCTGCACGATGCCCGGCTTCCCGGACAAGTACATGCCGTTCATGACGCCCGACAAGTGGGGCAGCCGGGCGGCGGATCTGGAGCGATTCAGCTACGGGCCGATTCTCAAGTACTTCCGCGAGCGCAATATCAAGAAGGAATACGACGTCGAGCCCGAGTGGCGGCGTCCCGGACCGGTTCTGAGCAGCGGCTACCAGAAGCGCTGGTAACCGTCCGGCAACTGAAAGCCGTCACCACTCAAACGAGAGAGAGCTTCAAAAATGGCCACAGAGACCGCCACCGACCGCAAAGTCGTCGTCAAGGAGATGTCCTGGGATCCGATCACCCGGATCGTGGGCAG
This sequence comes from Actinomycetota bacterium, assembly GCA_030948805.1. Taxonomy (GTDB): domain Bacteria; phylum Actinomycetota; class Thermoleophilia; order Solirubrobacterales; family Solirubrobacteraceae; genus Palsa-465. The sequence continues at coordinate 1,179 of JALYZQ010000077.1, forward strand.
TCTCGGCATCCACACCGAGATCGACTTCTCCAACCAGCGGGTGAACAAGTGCTACAGCACGTCGATGGTGTTCCGCGGGTTCGACATCTTCATGAAGGGGATCGACCCGCGTGACGCCCACTTCATCACCAGTCGGATCTGCGGGATCTGCGGTGACAACCACTGCACGGCCTCGTGCCTGAACCAGAACATGGCCTACTCGGTCAAGCCGCCCCCGCTGGGTGACCTGGCCTACAACCTGGCCGAGTCGGCCGACTTCATGTTCGACCACGCGATCTTCAACGACTGCATGGCGAACGTGGACTTCTGCGAGCAGATGGTCAAGGACACCAATCCGACCCTGCTGGCCAAGGCCGAGAACACATCATCGCCCCACGGGGACATCCACGGCTACAAGACGATCGCCGACATCATGCGCGCCCTGAACCCGTTCACGGGCAGCTTCTATCTGGAGACGCTTCAGGTCGCCCGCTACACGCGTGAGATGTATTGCCTGTTCGGGGGCCGCCACACCCACCCCTCGACGATCATGCCCGGCGGCGTCAGCGCCGACATCACGCACCAGACGCTGACTGACTACTACGTGCGCCTGATGCGCTACATGGACTACATCAAGCGCACCGTGCCCATGCACGACGACCTGTATGACTTCTTCCTCACCGAGCTGCCGGGCTACGACATGGTCGGTTTCCGGGAGACCAACCTGGTCAACTGGGGCTGCTTCGACGACCCCGACTACGTCGACTACGACTACCGGTCGATGACCGAGTGGGGGCGCAAGCGCTACGTCACCCCCGGCGTGGCCATCAACGGCGAGCTGATCTCCACCGACCTGGTCGAGATCAACCTGATGATTCGCATCCTGCTCGGAAGCTCGTACTTCGACGGCTGGGAGAACGAGCCCACGTTCGTGACCCAGGACCCCCTGGGCAACCCGGTGGACAAGAACCATCCCTGGAACAAGCAGACGCTGCCCAAGCCCCAGAAGCGCGACTTCGCCGACAAGTACAGCTGGGTGGTGTCCCCGCGCATCTACGACAAGCGCACCGACACCCACGTCTGTTGCGACACCGGAGGCGGTCCGTTCGCGCGGCAATGGTGCACGGCCAAGGCGGGCCTGGTCGACTTCGGCTACCTGAAGGCCACCGGGCACTCGATCCAGATGGTCCTGCCCAAGTCGGCCTCGATGCCCGAGATGGAGCTGGAGTGGAAGGTCCCCGAGAAGTCAAACGCCGTCGAGCGCGACCGGGCACGGTCCTACCACCAGGCGTACTCGGCGCTGGTCGCCCTGCACTGCCTGGAGCGGGCGCTCAAGGAGGTCAGGGCCGGCCGGACCAAGAGCTGGAAGGAGTTCAAGGTCCCCGACGAAGCCGTCAGCGTCGGCTTTCACGAGGCCGCTCGTGGCGTGCTCTCGCACCACATGGTCATCCGCGACGGGAAGATCGCCAACTACCAGCCCTATCCGCCGACGCCGTGGAACGCCAGCCCGCGGGACACCTACGGAACCCCGGGTCCCTACGAGGACGCCGTTCAGAACACCCCGATCTTCGAGGAGAACGGACCGGAGAACTTCAAGGGTGTCGACATCATGCGCGCGGTTCGCAGCTTTGACCCGTGCCTGCCCTGCGGTGTTCACATGTACACCGGGGCCGGGAAGGTGCGAAAGGTCGTGCACACGCCCACCGGCCTCAGCTAGGAGCAGTTGGTGACGACCGAGACCCATCCCGGGGAGCTGCTGGACCGGGTCCAGGACCTGACCGCGCAGGTCGACGCGCTGGCCGATGGGCCGGCGCGGGTCCTCGCCCAGGAGCTGCTGTCCACGGTGATCGCCATGTACGGCGACGGCCTGAGCCGGATCATGGCGGTGATCGAGGGCTCGGGTGCGGCCCGGGACAACATCCTCGACGAGTTGGCCCAGGACGGTGCGGTGGCCAGCTTGCTGCTGATCCACGATCTGTATCCGGTCCCTCTTTCAGAGCGGGTGATCGAGGCGCTGGACACGGTGCGGCCCTACATGGAGTCCCACGGGGGCAACGTAGAGCTGGTGGGAATCGAGGACGGGGTCGCTCGGCTGGTCCTGCAGGGCAGCTGCAACGGCTGTGCGGCCTCGCGGGCGACGCTGGAGCTGGCCATCAAGCAGGCCCTGGATGAGCACGCGCCTGACCTGGCCGGCCTCGACGTCCAAGGCGTCAATGCCGAGCCCGCGGCCCTTGGTGGAGCGGGCACGGAGGCGGCGCTGCCCATGGCCGAGCCGGCATCGACGACGTCGAAGGGCTTCGAGCTGCCCCTCGTCCACTCCGGAGCCAGCGCCCCCACCGAGGCTGAGCGTCAACCACGCTGGGTCCCGGTGGCCGAGGCCCAGCGCCCGGGACCCGGGTCGCTGACGGCGGTCGACGTCGACGGCGTGGCTCTGCTGCTGGCCGAGGTCGACGGGGCCCTGCTGGCCTACGGCAACGAATGCGCGGCCTGCGGCGAGCAGCTGAGCCAGGCGCGGCTGCAGGACGGCCTCTTGCGCTGTCCGGAGTGTGAGGTCGAGTTCGACCTACCGCGGGCCGGGCGGGCGGCGGGCGGCGAGCCGTTGCAGCTGCGCCCGATCCCGCTGCTGGAAGCCGGCGGGGTGCGGGTGGCCGTTTGAGCGACCTGGAGCAGATGGCGGCGGCCCGACGCCGGGCCCAGATGGTGGCCCGCATGCGCAACCTGGCCCAGTCCGGCCAGCGGCCTGCGTCCGCGGCGCCCAGTACCGCCTCCAAAGAACGTTGCGACCTGTGCCACACGACGGTGCCCGACGACCACCGGCACATGCTGCATCTGGTGGATCGGCGCATCGTCTGTACCTGCGAGGCCTGCTGGGCTCTGTACTCGGGTGAAGCCGAGTATCGCCCGACGGGGATGCGAACCCTGTGGCTCGAGGACTTTCGCTGCCCAGAGGAGACCTGGGCGTCGTTTCAGATCCCCATCGGCCTGGCCTTCTTCATGCGCAGCACCGTTACCGGCTCCGTGGTCGCCTTCTACCCGAGTCCCGCCGGGGCGACCGAATCGGAGCTCAGCCTGGACGCATGGGAGGCCCTGGTGGCCGATAATCCGATCCTCGAGCAGCTCGATTCTGATGCCGAGGCGCTGGTGGCCAACCGTCTCTCGCAGCCGGCGCAATACGCGATCATCCCGATCGACCAGTGTTACGGGTTGGTCGGCCTGATCAAGTCGCGCTGGGAGGGGATCTCAGGCGGAGACGCGATTCAGAGCGCCGTACCCGAGTTCTTCGCCGCGCTGCGCCAGCGGGCGCTCAGCGCGCCGGGAATCCCGTCGTGAGCCTGCCCGAGCCAGCCGCATCGCCGACACCCCTGGCCCCGGAGCTGGAGTTCGCGGTCACCGGTGCCGCCCATGTGGCCTTCGCCGCCACCCCGACAATGCTCTTCTCGGCCACCGCGCAGGACCCCGGCGGTCATGAGATCCAATCGCTGGCCCTCACCGCGCAGGTGATGATCGACCCGGCGCGGCGCGGCTATGACCCCCCTACGCGGGAGCGACTGGCCGAGCTGTTCGGCCCCCCCTCCAGCTGGGCGCCCTCTACCTCTGGCCTGTTCTGGGCCCGGGTCTCGGTCGGAGTGCCGAGCTTCGCCGGCGCGACCACGTTCGCGATCGAGGTCCCGTGCACTTACGACCTTGAGGTGGCGGCGGCCAAGTACTTCTACGCCGTGCAGGACGGGGAGATACCGCTCAGCTTTCACTTCAACGGCAGCGTCTTCTTCCACGGCGCCGGCGGCGGGCTGCAAGTCTCTCCCGTGTCCTGGAGCTCGACCGCGCAATACCGGATGCCGGTAGAGGTCTGGCGCACGATGATCGCCGAGCACTACCCCGGCGGCGGCTGGATCCGCGTCAGCGACGACACCCTGCGAGCGCTCAATGCGCGCCGGGCGGGCCGGGGGCTGGCCAGCTTCGACGCCTGCGTGGCTGAGCTGCTGGACGGAGGCGAACCGCATGCGTGAGCAGCTCGAACAACTCGTCTCCTCGCTGCTCTACGAGGGCTACGCCCTGTATCCGTACACCCCGTCAGCGGCCAAGAACTCGACCCCGACCCCATTCGGCATCGTCTACCCGCCGGCCTACGCGGCGGAGTGCACGGGGGCCTTTGATCGCACCCGCCTGGAGTGCGTGGCCGTGCCGGAGCCGAACACCACGCTCACCGCCCACGTCCGCTACCTCCGGCCCAGTGGCGCCGGGCACGAGGCTGTCGAGCGCCAGGCCCAGCTCGGGCCCACCCCCCTCGGGGAGCGAGCGACGCTGGAGCTGGAGGGCGGACACTTCACTCTTCGCTCGGAGCCCCTGACCGACGAGCTCACGCTGGTCCGTTGCTGCGTGCACAACACGACCGAGGTCGATCCCGGGCTCGACCGGGGCGCGGCGCTGACCCGGTCGATGATCTCCGTCCACATCGTGGTCGAGCTGTCCGTCGGTCGCTTTGTCTCGCCGTTGGAGGACGGCCGCCAGAGCGTAAATACCTGGCCGGTCCTGGCCACGCCCGGCGACGACGCGGTGCTGGGCGCCGCGATCGTGCTGCCCGACCATCCCCAGATCTCTGCCGCCAGTCGCGGCAACCTGTTCGACAACACCGAGATCGAGGAGGCGCTGGTCCTCCACGTCCACGCGCTCACCGACTCAGAACGCGAACAGGCCGCCGCCCACGACCCGTTGATCCGTGAGATGCTCCAGCGCACGCTGGACTTCACTCCGGACGACATCCTGCAACTGCACAGCGGCCTGCGGCCCACGGCGCGGGAGGACTAGAACCATGGCCGGTGGACCCCGGGAGATGAGCGGAGCCGGCTTGGGAGCCCCAGGGCCCGGTGGCGCGGCCGACGTGCCGGGGGAGGAGCGGGCCACGGTCGACGGCGTGACCTTCGTGCGCGGCGCCAAGCTGCGCCTGCGCCCCGGTACCGACCGCGACTTCTATGACCGCATGCTGGATGGCCGAGCGGCCACTATCGAGCGCATCTACCTCGACTACGACGACAAGGTCTACCTAGGGGTGACGGTCGATGACGACCCCGGGCAGCAACTGATGCGAGAGACTGGCCGCTACCTGTTCTTCTTCACCCACGAGGTTGAGCCCCTATGACCGAGACGGTGCAACCAACCAAGCAGATTCTCGTGGCCGGGATCGGCAACGCCTGGCTGCGCGACGACGGCTTCGGCGGTGAGGTGACCAAGCTGCTGATCGACCGGGCGCTGCCCGACGGCGTCACCGTGCTCGACTTCGGCACCGGCGGCCTGGACCTGGCCTACGAGGTGATGCGCGGTTACGACGCTCTGATCCTGGTCGACGTCAGCCGCCAGGGCGGCACGCCCGGAACCCTGTACGTCATGGAGGCCGAGCAGGAGGACGTCGACGGCCAGATCGAGGATGGCCAGATGCTCGACCCGCACGGCATGGACCCACAGACCGTGCTGCGTTTCGTCAAGTACGTCGGCGGCTGGCCGGGCCGGGTCTACGTGGTGGCTTGCGAGCCCGAGGTTGTCGAGGACGTTGGCTTCGGGCTCAGTGACTCCGTCCGCGCCGTCCTGCAGCGCGCCGCCGACGTCGTGCTGGAAACGGTGTCCGAGCTCCAGGCCCAGGACGGCACCACGCATGCATGAGCTTTCGGTGGCCTCGGCGGTTCTCAACACCGCCCTGCGCCACGCCTCTGACCGACCGGTCAAGCTAGTCCGCCTCCGGGTCGGGCGCATGCGCCAGGTCATCCCCGGTTCGTTGACGTTCTACTTCGAGATCGTGTCGCGCGACACGGCCTGTGAGGGGGCGGTGCTCGAGCTGGAGGAGATCGAGACCCGGCTGTGCTGCCAGGACTGCGGCCAGTCCTGGTCGCCGCAGATTCCCGCCTTTCGCTGTCCGGCCTGCGAATCGGCGACGGTCGCCGTGGTGGCTGGCGAAGAGCTTGAAGTTGACTACATCGAGGTCGAGGAACAGGAGGTCGCATGCATCGCACCAAGGTGAGGGTCGTGGAGGATGCGCTGGATGCCAACAACACGATCGCGCGGGCCAACCGCGATGATTTCGACCGCCATGACGTCACGGTGCTGAACCTGATGAGCGCGCCCGGAGCCGGCAAGACGACACTCCTGGAGCGGGCGCTGGGCGAGCCGCTTCCGGGCCTGCGAGCCGGAGTTCTCGAGGGCGACGTCCAAGGGTCGATAGACGCCGACCGACTAGCCGGGCTGCACATCCCCGTGACCCAGCTCAACACCGACAACGGCTTCGGCGGCGAGTGTCACCTGGACGCCAACATGGTCCGCTCCGCGCTGCCCGAGCTGCCCCTGCCCGACCTGGACCTGCTGGTCATAGAGAACGTCGGCAACCTCGTCTGCCCGGCGGAGTTCAGGGTCGGCGAGGACGCGCGCGCGATGGTCTGCTCCATCACCGAGGGCGAGGACAAACCGCTCAAGTACCCGTTGATGTTCCGGGCCTGTGAGCTGATCGTGATCAACAAGCTCGACCTGCTGGGTCACCTCGAGGTCGACCTAGACAAGCTGCTCTACAACATCGACGTGGTAAATCCCGGTGCCCACCGGCTGCTGACCAGCGCCCGCACGGGCGAGGGCGTGGACGAGTTGCGCGAGTGGTTGGCCGAGCTGGCCCACCGGCGGGCGCGGGCCCCGGCATGACCGTGGGGGGCCCGGGCTCCGGCATCACGCCGGCGGGCTCCGGCACGACGGCGCTGCACGAGCTCACGGCCCAGCGCCTGGCTCAGCGCCGCGCTGCCGGTTCGGCCTTCTTCGCCGCCGAGGCCGAGCCCATCGCCCGCCTCTGTCACCGGATGGCCGAGCGCTTTGCCCGCGGCGGTCGTCTGATTGCCGCCGGGGTCTCCCCCGCCGCTCGCTCCGATGTCCGTCACGTGGCGGTGGAGTTCGTGCATCCGGTCATAGTGGGAAAGCGAGCCCTGCCCGCTCTGGGACTGGCCGGGGAGTCAGGAGGCGTAGCCCGGGAGCTCGGTCTGTGCGTAGAGGCCGATGACATCGCGATCGCCTTCGGCGAGCCCGGCGACGGCCCTGAGCTGGCCGCAGCAGTGGTCGCAGCCCGCGAGCGGGGAGCACTCACCGTGGCCTTCGCGCCGCTGGGCGCAGAATGGGAGCTTGAGCCCGGTTGCCCTGATCCGTTCATCCGCCAGGAGCTGGTCGAGACGCTCTACCACGTCCTCTGGGAGTTGGTGCACGTGTTCTTCGAGCACCGGGGACTGCTCGAGGGACGCACCGACCGCCGCTCCCATGACGCCGGGGCGTCGAGCTTTTTGTATCCGTTTCTGGCCGAGCGCGAGCACGACCTGGACGCGATCCTGGACGACGTCCGCGCATCGGCCCTGCTCAAGGCGCAGGAAGCCCAGCAGCTGCGCGCGTCCACCGTGGAGGGCTCAGAGGCGGCCCTCGGCGCGGCCGCCGAGGCAATCAGGTCGGGCTTTGGGGCCGGCGGACGGCTGTTGGCGCTGGGCAACGGGGGCTCGGCCACCGACGCGATGGACGTCACCGCCGACTTCGTGACCCCGCCGGCGGCCTCCGGGTGGCCCTCCCGCCCCGCCCTGGACCTCACCGTGGACACGGCGATCATCACCGCCTTGGCCAACGACATTGGTCCTGAGGCCATCTTCGCCCGACAGGTGATCGCCTACGGGCGCAGCACCGACGTGCTCATCGCGCTGTCGACCAGCGGTAACTCGGAGAGCGTGTTGCAGGCGCTGGCCCGGGCCCGGCAGATCGGGATGGGCACCGTCGCCCTGGTCGGCTACGACGGCGGGCAGGTAGCCGCCGAGGCGCTGGCCGACCACATCATCATCACGCCGTCCCAGCACATCCCGCGGATTCAGGAGGCTCAGGCCACGGCCTATCACCTGCTGCGCGAGCTGGTGGAGTCAGATTGAGCGTCGTCGCCGCTCGGGTGAGGACCCGCGCCCGGATCCAGGGCACCGTCCAGGGCGTCGGCTTTCGCCCCTTCGTCTTCCGCCTGGCCGGCGAGGAGCGCGTCGCCGGCTGGGTGCTCAACGACGAGCACGGCGTCCTGCTGGAGGTTGAGGGCGACCCGCCGGCCGTGCAGCGTTTCCTGAGCCGCCTGAGAGCCGACGCGCCGCCGCTGGCGCACATCGACGCGGTCACGGCTGAGCCCCTGACCCCCCGGGGCGAGCACGAGTTCCGCATCCTGACCAGCGAGCGCACCGGCGCCCCCGACGCCCTGATCACCCCCGACAGCGCCACCTGCCCCGACTGCCTGGCCGAGCTGGCCGACCCGGGCGATCGGCGCTACCGCTATCCGTTCATCAACTGCACCAACTGCGGTCCCCGGTTCACGATCGTGCGCGGCGTGCCCTACGACCGGCCGCTGACCACGATGGCTGCGTTTGCCATGTGCCCCAGCTGCCGGGGCGAGTATGAGGACCCGAGCGACCGGCGCTTCCACGCCCAGCCCAACGCCTGCCCGGTGTGCGGACCGCGGGTCCGGGCCCTGGCTTGCGATGGTTGCGAAGCGCACATCGGTGACGCGCGGGACGCCATCGAGCACGCTGCTCGGACCCTGGCCGCGGGTGCGGTGGTGGCGATCAAGGGGCTGGGCGGCTATCACCTGGCCTGCGATGCCGCTGACCAGGCCGCCGTCAGGGCGCTGCGGACCCGCAAGCATCGTGAGGACAAGCCGTTCGCGCTGATGGTCGCCTCCGCGGCCGCTGCGCAGGCTCTGGTGATGCTCGAGCCCGACAGCCAGGCTGAGCTGGTCAGCGTGCAGCGCCCGATCGTGCTCGCCCCCCGGCGCCCGGACGCCCGGATAGCTGACGCCGTGGCCCCCGGATCCCCGGAGCTCGGGATCATGCTCCCCTACACGCCGCTTCACCACCTGCTCCTGGCCGACTTCATCGCTGCGTCGGGCCACCCAGCGCTCGTCATGACCAGCGGCAACCTGTCTGACGAGCCGATTGCCTTTGACGACCAGGACGCGCTGGAGCGACTGAACGGCGTGGCTGACCTGTTCATTGTCCATGACCGCGAGATCGCTACCCGTACCGACGACTCGGTCGTGCGAACGGTCGGCGTCGGGGACCGGCGCCAGCGCTTGTGCCTGCGCCGCTCGCGGGGCTACGTGCCCGCCCCCGTCACGCTGCCCGTCGCGCCGGGGCGGCCGTTGCTGGCCTGTGGCGCCGAGCAGAAGAACACCTTCTGCGTGGCCCGGGACCAGCGTGCCTTCGTCTCGCACCACATCGGCGACCTTGAGCACTACGTGACTCTGGAGGCCTTCCGCCATGGGGTCGAGCATTTCGAGCGGATGTTCTCGGTTTCCCCGGAGCTGCTGGTCCACGACTTACACCCGGAGTACCTGTCGACCAAGTACGCCTCCGAGCGCGTGGCGCGGGAGGACCTGGAGTCCATGGCCGTCCAGCATCACCATGCCCACCTGGCGGCCACGCTGGCTGAGCATGGTCGCATCGAGACGGCCGTGGGGGCGATTTACGACGGCACCGGCTACGGCTCCGACGCCACGATCTGGGGCGGCGAGCTGCTGGTCGGCAACCTGGCTGGCTACGAGCGAGCCGGCCGGCTGTGGACGGTGCGCATGCCCGGCGGCAGCGCGGCCATCCGCCAGCCGTGGCGGATGGCCTGGGCCTGGCTAGCCGAGGCCTTCGGGGAGCCGCGTCCCCCCTCTGCCGCCCTGGCCCGCTTGATCGATTCCCGACGCTGGGCGGCGATGGCCCAGGTCGGTGTCCAGCCCAGCGTCTCGCCACTGACCTCGAGCATGGGCCGGCTGTTCGACGCCGTCGCAGCCCTATGCGGTCTGGCCGCCGAGGTCAGCTACGAGGGGCAGGCCGCCGTGGAGCTGGAGGCGGCCGCCAGCCGGTCCGCCGGCTCGGAAGCACGGAGCGCCGGCTACGAGATCGAGCTCCTGCGCACCAACAGCGGTCTGGTCCTCGACCCCCGCCGCGCCGTGCGCGGGGTCGCCGCTGACCTGGAGGCGGGAAGGGCCGTGCCCACCATCGCCGCGGGCTTTCACGACGCCGTAGCCCGGGCCACGGTGACCGCGTTGAGCACGATCGCGGCGGCGCGCGGGACCGAGTGCATGGTGCTCAGCGGCGGCGTGTTCCAGAACCGGCTCCTGCTGGAGGCGGTCGGCGGGGGGGTCACTCAGCTCGGTGCTGAGCTTCTGATCGCCCGGCAGCTGCCGCCCGGAGACGGTGGGATCGCCTTCGGGCAGGCTGCCGTAGCCGCCGCCCGCCAGCCATGACCCGTGACCAGATGACGCATCCCAACGTCTTCAGCGACGACTGCGAGTACGACGGCTCAGACCCAGACGGGTACCGCAGCGCACTGGCCCGCGTGGGCCTCGGAGCCGGCGGCCGGGAGAACACGGTCAAGGTCTATGAGATCCCTCCCGGCCAGAGCGTCTGCCCCTACCACTATGAGTATGTCGAGGAGTGGCTGCTCGTCCTCGACGGTGAAGTAGAGCTGCGCACGCCGGCCGGCGCGCAGGCGTTAGCCGCCGGCGCCCTGGTCTGCTTCCCGCCCGGACCCGACGGCGCCCACCAGGTGACCAACCGCGGCCCCGGCAGCGTCCGGGCGATGATGTTCTCCAGCGCTCGGGAGCCAGCCGTGGCCGTCTATCCCGACAGCGACAAGGTGGGCGTGTGGCCGGGTCGCGATGAGGACGAGCTGATGCTGCGCCGCTCCGACGGTCAGGTCGACTACTGGGACGGCGAAGCTTGAACCGGCTTCCGGTCTAGGCGGAGGCGGGCGGACCCATCAGCGCCGCCACGGTGCCCTCGCTGATCAGCGGCAGGACCGCGGCCAGGTCGGCGGCCGGTGGGCGATCGGCGGTGAGCGGCTCAACGCGGCGCCGAACGGCGGCGTGCAGCTCTGCTACCAGCCGACCGGGCTCACCGGGGTCGCAGTCCAGGGCCTGGCCGGCACACAGGAGCTCGATGGCCACCACCCGCTCGAGCCGCTCGCACGCCTCCAGGGCCATCACGGCGGCGGTCATGCCCATCGAAACGTGGTCCTCCTGGTTGTCGGAGGTGGGGATGCTGTCCACGCTTACCGGATGCGCGAGCGCCCGCAGCTCGGCCACCAGCGCCGCGGCGGTGTACTGAGCAACCATGTATCCACTCGAGGTCCCGGCGTCTCGGGTGAGGAACTCGGGCAGCCGCCCATTCAACGTCGGTGAGAGCAGGCGAAACGTGCGTCGCTCAGAGATCGAGCCCAGGTCGGCCAGTCCCAGGCGCAGGGTGTCGAAGGCCAGAGCCAGGCCCTGGCCGTGGAAGTTGCCGGCCGAGATCACCTCCGGCGGATCGTCGAACACGAGCGGGTTGTCGGTGACCGCGTTGAGATCGGCGTGCACCAGCTCGGAGAAGAAGCGCCAGGCTTCCCGTCCCGCCCCGTGGACCTGCGCCGCGCAGCGCAGGGAGTAGGCGTCCTGCAGCCGAGCTGAGCCGGGCCCGGCGATCCGGCCCGACCCCTCCAGGGCGGCGCGGATGTTGGCCGCGCTCGTGCTCTGCCCGGCCAGCCGCCGCAGGCGATGCACGCGGGGATCAAACGCCGGCAGGGCACCGCGCAGAGCGTCGATCGTGGCCGCGGCCACCACGTCGATCGCGTCCAGCAGGCGCGCCACGCGCACGCTGACCAGGGCGCCGATCGCGCTCATGAAGTGGGTGCCGTTGATGAGGGCCAGGCCCTCCTTGCTCTCCAGCTCCAAGGGCTCGAGCCCGATCGCCTCGAGCGCCTGGGCGCCGCTGACCAGCTCTCCGGTGCCCGCGACTACCTCGCCCTCGCCGAGGAGGGGCAAAAAGGCGTGCGCCGAGGGCGCCAGGTCGCCACTGGCGCCCAGCGAGCCAGTGCGGGGCACGCGGGGCACGTAGCCGGCGTTGAGCAGGGCCACCACGCGCTCTATGACCAGCGGCCGTACGCCGGAATGACCGCGGAGCAGACCGTTGGCCCGCACCGCCATCGCTCCCCGGACCACGTCGGCGGGCAGGTCGGGGCCGGTGCCGGCGGCGTGGCTGCGCAGCAGGTTGACCTGCAGGTGGCGCTGGAGCTCAGGGGCGACCGTGTTGGAGACCAGCGCTCCGAAGCCGGTGCTGATCCCGTAGACCGGAGTCCCGGTGCTGAGAATCTCCTCCAGCACGCGGCGGTTGCCAGCGACTCGGTCCAGGGCGGTGGGGTCGAGCTCCATCGTCGCTCCGCGACCAATCGCCGCCACCGCCGCGGCATCCAGCTCGCCGTTGAGGACGACGGTTTCGGGATGGGTACGCGAGCCGGGATCGGACATGAGATGGGCGCGGCGGGCTGAGGATAGCCTCCCACCTGCTAATTTCATCGCTGTCGGTCGACGCCGTCGGCCGCGAGGCAGCTCGCTTGGGTCCCGCAGTCAGCGGTTCGGGTCAGCCATAGCCTCCCGAATCCGTTCGCGGTCCAATCTGCCGCAAGGAGTGATGTTTGTTCATGCCGTCCTTTGCCGAACTCGGCGTATCGAGTGCTGTCACAGACGCTCTCATACGCCTCGATGTAACCACCCCCTTTGCCATCCAGCGCCTGGTCATCAGTGACGTCCTCGCCGGTCGTGACGTCCTGGCCAAGTCCCCGACCGGCTCGGGCAAGACCCTGGCTTTCGGGGTCCCCATGGTCGACCGGATCAAGGCCGAGGATCGCCGCCCGGCGGCGGTCATTCTCGCGCCCACCCGTGAGCTGGCCACGCAGATCGCCACTGATCTGCGCCTCATCGCCCACGCCCGCGCGCTGAAGATAACCGCCGTCTACGGCGGCGTCGGATTGACCCAGCAGGCCCGGGATGCCGCCGCCTCGCACATCATCGTGGCCACCCCTGGGCGGCTGGAGGATCAGCTCGCCCGGGGCGCCTTCATGCTTGACCACGTGCGCATCCTGGTCCTCGACGAGGCCGACCGGATGCTCGACATGGGCTTTCGCCCGGCCGTCAACCGAATCGTCAACGCCTGCCCACAGGACCGGCAGACGCTGTTCTTCTCGGCCACGCTCGACGGTACAGCGGGCGAGATCGCTCGAGAGTACACGTCAGATCCCGTCCGGCACGAGCATGGCCCCAGCTCCCGACGAGCCGCCATTGACATCGAGCACCGCTTCGTCCCGGTGGCCGGCGGGGATCGGATCGAGACGCTGATCACCGAACTGGAGCGCGACCGCGACCTGACCCTGGTCTTCGTCCGCACCAAGCACGGCGCCGACCGGCTGGTCAAGCGCTTGGGCGCTCGCGGTGTCCCCGCGGTGGCCATGCACGGCAACAAGTCCCAACGACAGCGAGAGACCGCCCTGGCCCGGTTCGAGGCCGGTAATGTCAGCACGCTCGTGGCCACCGACGTGGCCGCCCGTGGGATCGACGTGGCCGGCATCTCCCACGTGATCAACTTCGACCCGCCCGGTGACCACGACAGCTACGTTCATCGCGTGGGTCGCACCGGTCGCGCGGGACGCGCGGGCGTGGGCATCACGCTAGTCGACGCCCAGCAGCGAAGCGAGATGCGCCGGCTGGCCGCCCGGCTGGGCATCCAGACCGACCTGGGCTCAGAGCCTGCGGCTGGGAAGTCGACGGTTCGCGCTCCCGCAGCCCGCGATGCGCCGCGCGGGTCGAGACGTCGCTCTCGGGGCCCGCGGCGGAACCGCCGGGCGGCTGCCGCCGCGTAGGTGGCTTGACGCCAAGGCCGCCCGCCTGTCCGGCCCGCCTGTCCGGGCCGCGCCTGTCCGGCCCGCGCCTCGCCGGCGACCGCGGGCAATTCACCTGTCAGATGTGCCAATCATTGCGCTCTGCTCCGGGGTTGGTACACGATGCACCGTGGGCGTGGATCTGGTGCCAGAGCCGGAACCAAGCCGGGCGATTGGCACACCTGACAGGTAGGCGGCTGACCTACTCGCTTCCGCGCCCCTCAGACCGTCGCCGACTAGACACAACCACCGTCGCCGACTAGACACAACCGTGGTCGCCGGCCAGGCACAACCGTGGGGCCGCCCGGCCGCGCACCGTGGCCGGACCGTGGATTCGGCCGCCGAAGGCGCTAACTGGGCAGCACCAGCGCCGACGGGTGCTCCCGGTCGTGCCGGATCTCTATCTCAGCCGCGCGTAGGCCGGTGGCCGTGGCGGGGTCATCTCCCGTCCCAGGGTTACGGGCATAGCGGGGATGGGCACCGGATGAGACCTGCAGGCGGATCCGGTGGCCGGCGGCGAACCGATGACCCATCGGCCACAGGGTGACGACGATCGGGATCGGCCCCCGTGCGGAGCGCGGCCCCGCGTCACCCCCGGCTCGCGTCAAGCCGTCGCACACGTTCCAGGAGGCTCCGCCACCGTCGACGTCGCAGACCCGGGCGAAGATGTCGAACGACACTGCGTCAGCGCTGACCCACAGCTCGACGCGGACGGGGCCAATGGCCTCTGCGGCGGCGTCGAGGGGCGGCGTGCTGTAGGTGACGACATCGCTTCGGGCCTCCAGCTCGCGGTTGTCGACTACCGGCTGGCGGGAGAGGAGCACCGGTCCGCCCACTGACGGTGTGGGATCGGCGGGGTCGTAGCGATAGCGCGTGCCCTGAGCCGCGCTTTGATCGGGTGCTTGCGTGCTCAGACGGCCAGCCGGTCCCAACCACAGCCGGCGCTCTCCGGTGCCCGGCGCGGGCCAGCTGGGCAGCTCGCGCCAGCCGTCGCCACTGCGCTCTCCGGACAGCTTGATCCGCACCGCGCTGCGGCGCAGCAGGCGTCGGTCGTCGAGCAGGTGGGCCCGTAGCCAGGCGATGCCGTCCTGATGGCTGACTGCGGCCAGCACGGGCGAGGTGTGGGCCCAGGGCCCGATGGTCAGCTGGGGATGGCGGCCGGCGGCCTGCAGGGCCATGAAGTCATCCAGCATCCACGGCAGCAGGATGTCGTACCACCCGCCCACCAACTGCACGGGAGCGCTGACCTCCGATACCCGGCCCGAGAAGTCACGCGCGGCCCAGTACCGGTCCTCGCGGCCCGAGCTGCTGAAGGCCTCGCGAAACCAGGAGACCTCGGTCCCGGTGGCCTTGACGTCGAGCTCGCCCAGCGGCAGCTCTGAGAGCAGGGCTGGAAGCCGGCGCAGCGCCCGGCTGATGGCCAGCGGCGCGGCACGCGACTCCTGGACGGCGAGCAGCGCCATCCAGGTGGCGGTGTTCTCCAGCGAGAGGCCGCCTCCGGCGTAGGTCTGGCCGTGGAACTGCGATGCGCTGACCTGGATGGCCAGCGCCGCCAGATCCTCGCCCGCGTCCGCGGCCAGCGCCCACTGGACAAAGCCCAGGTAGCTGGGCCCGATCATGGCGATTCGATCGCGGTGCCAGCTCTGAGCGCGCAGCCAGCGCAGGGTGGCCAGGCCATCGGCGCGCTCGTCGAAGGGCATGAACTCCCCGCCGGAACCAAACGTGCCCCGGGCGCTCTGCACCACCACCTGCAGCCCGCGTTCGGCCAGCAGGCGCCCGAAGAGCAGGCCCACGAACGAAGATCGCCCGTACGGGGAGCGCACGAGTACCGTGGGCTGAAGACGCTGCGCGGTGGCCCGGGCCACCCAGCGATCGGCCAGCAGCGTCGTGCCGTCGTCCATCGCCACCGGGAGGTCGGCCTCGCGCAGCACGTCGGTGGTCTGCGGCGCGATCAGGCGCATGCGCCGCCCGATGATCTCGCTGACCAGGGTCACGGGACAAGATCGGCCTAGGTACGGGTCTGGCCGGCGCGCAGCATTCCCACCGCGTGGGCGGCGCGGCGCAGGCGAGTGTCCCGCTTCTTGGCCTCCCCCACCCAGCGCGCGTACTCCTTGCGGTGGGTGTAGGCCAGGCGCTCGGAGGCCGTGCTGGCCTGCACGTCACCGGCCAGCGCATCGGCCAGCTCAGCCGGGGCCTCCACCACCCGCGCGGCCCGGTCGAGCGCCACCGTCACCTCCACGGTGTCAGACGCATCGGCGCCGACGCGTGACCGCACCTCCTTGCTGAGCCCGAGCAGATGCTCCCCGCGCATCCGTACGACTGTGGATCGCCAGGTCGCTCCGTTGATCGTCGCCGCGACCGGGAAGCGCTTGGCCCCTTCGCCGATCGCCGCCACCTGCTCCTCATCCAGGAGCACGGCCACGCCCGGACCGCGCTTGACCAGAGTGGTGGTGAAGGTCGTTCGCCCCATCGTCGAGACCTGAGCGTAGCGCCGGGCAGGGTGGGTATAGGGAGACCATGGCTCGGCTACCCACTCGTCCGCTCGGCCCCTCCGGCCTCCAAGTCTCGGTCGTGGGCTTGGGCTGTAACAACTTCGGTCGCCGCCTCGACCTCGACGGCACCCGGGCTGTGATCGATGCTGCCCTGACCGAGGGCGTGACCTTCCTGGACACAGCCGACATCTACGGCGGCTCCGGCGCCAGTGAGGAGCTTCTCGGGCAATCGCTCAAGGGCCGCCGTGAGCAGGTCGTGCTGGCGACCAAGTTCGGCATGGACATGGGAGATGGGCTGGGCCCGCGCGGCTCACGCGAGTACATCGTCCATGCGGTCGAGAACTCCCTGCGCCGGCTCCAGACCGACGTGATCGACTTCTACTGGTATCACCAGCCCGACGGCGTGACTGAGATCGGGGAGACCCTGGGCACCCTCCAGGAGCTGATCACGGCCGGCAAGGTTAGGGCCATCGGGGCCTCTAACTTCGACGCCGATCAGCTCGAGCAGGCCGCTGGGGTGGCGCGGGAGAACAGCCTCACCCCCTTCAGCGCCGTCCAGAACGAGTACAGCCTGCTGGCCCGCGAGGCCGAGGATGAAGTCCTGCCCGCCTGCGAGCGCCTCGGAATCGCCTTCGTGCCCTACTTCCCGCTGGCCTCGGGCTTGCTGACCGGCAAGTACCGCCCCCGGGAACCCGGTCCGGCCGGCGCCCGCCTATCCGATCGTGACCAGGTCGGCAGCGAAGAGCAGTTCGCCCTGGTCTCTGCGCTGCAGCGCTACGCCGAGGAGCGCCGGCTGCCGCTGATCGAGGTGGCGATCGGGGCGCTCCTCTCCCGGGAGCCCGTGGCGTCGGTCATCGCCGGAGCCACCAAGCCCGAGCAGGTCAGCGCCAACGCACGCGCCGCGCAGTGGAACCCGAGCGCGCAGGATCTGGAGGCCCTCAACGAGGTGCTGGCCTCAGCGCCGGCCTAGACGATCGGGGCCGATCAGTCGGAGTCGGGCAGGCGCCAGCCGGGGGCCGCCGGCAGGTCCAGCGCCGCTTGCGGGCCCCACGAGCCGGGGGCGTAGGGCTGCAGCGCGGGCGGGTGCTCGAGCACCGGAGCGCACACCTCCCACAGCCGCTCGATCTGATCACTGCGCGTGAACAACAGGCGCTCACCGAGCATCACGTCGTGAAGGAGACGCTCATAGGCCTCCAGGCCGTCGGCGCCGTCGAAGGCCTCATCCACATCCAGGGTCAGGGCCACGCGGCCGAGATCGATCTTCGGTCCGGGGATCTTGGCCTGTACCTCGATGCGGACCGTGGGATCGTCGGAGAGCTCGAACACGAGCTCGCTGGGCCGGGGCTTGGCGTCAGGAGTGTGGTCGGGGAACAGCCTCAGTGGCGCCTCGGTAAAGCCGATCGTCACCGTGCGCCGTCCCGCGGCCAGCGACTTGCCGGTCCGCAGATAGAAGGGAACGCCGCTCCAGCGCCACGTGTCGACGTGGACCTCGAGCGCCGCGAACGTCTCGGTGGATGAGTCGTCGGCCACGTCCTTCTCATCGCGGTAGCCCTCGTACTGACCGAACACCACGCGCTCGGGATCCAACGGCCGGAGAGAGTCAAACAGCTTGGAGCGCTCCAGGTGCAACGCCTCGGCCGTGATCTTCGACGGCGGCTCCAGCGCGACGATGCCGAGGATCTGGAGCAGGTGGGTGACGACCATGTCGCGGAAGGCCCCGGTCTGCTCGTAAAAACCCGCGCGCCCCTGGATATCCAAATCCTCGGGCACGTCGATCTGCACGTAGGCGACATGATCGCGGTTCCAGATCGGCTCGAGCATCCCGTTGGCAAACCGGGCCACGAGAATGTTCTGGGCCGCCTCCTTGCCCAGGAAGTGATCGATGCGGTAGATCGACTCCTCATCCAGCACCTCGTGAAGCGCGCCGTTGAGCTCGCGTGCGCTGTCCACGTCGTGGCCAAAGGGCTTCTCGACCACGAGGGAGCAGTGGTCGGCGATTGCGGTCTGCCCCAGCATGCGCACCATGTCCTGCGCCGCCGTGGGCGGCACCGACAGGTAGACCAGCCGCTCTCCACTGGCATCGATCTCCTGTTCGGCGTCGGTGACCGCGCGGGCCAGCTCATCGCCTTCGTCGGCGCTGGAGACCACGAAGCTCAACCGGGTGGCGAACTCGTCCCAGCGCTCATCCAGCTCTCCCCGTCCGTGCTTTTCCAGCGCCTCCCGGATCTGCTCTCGGAACTCGTCGTCACTGCCCGGGGAGTGACGGCCTGACCCGATGATGCGAAAGTCCTCAGGCATCATCCCCTCGCGGTAGAGGTGGAAGAAGCCCGGAAACAGCTTGCGCGCCGCCAGGTCCCCGGTGGCCCCGAACAGGACGAGCACGCGGTTGGCGGGGCGCTCGAGCTTACTCATGCCGAGCACGCTACCCGAGCCGCGACCGGGTCAAGCCCTGAGCACGTCAGCCCGCATGGGTTGGGCAAAGCGCACCCCGCGCGCGCCCACCGGTTCGCCCAGTCGGCATAGTGCTTCGGCGATCTCAGACTGCCGCGCCTCGAAGATCGCCGCCCGCTCGGGATCGACGCTGACGATTCGGCTGCGCAGCGTGGCCATGTCAGGGATCCGGAGCTCGACCTCGTACTCGACAGTGGCCTCGCGCCCCAGGCTCGCTCGGTCACACCCCGCCACAGCTCGCTGAGCGGCGATCCGCACGTCGCGCTCATCCTCGACCAGGCTCATGAGGTCAAAGAAGCTGCCCTCGGGCAGCGGCTCGGCGACATACACCGCACCCCCGGGCCTCAGCACCCGACGTGCCTCGCGCAACGCGGCCGGCTGCTCTTGTGGGCTCACGTGATGCAGAGCGCGCATGAACACCACCAGGTCCATCGTGGCGTCGTCCAGAGGTAGTTGCTCAGCGCGCCCGGTCACGTACCTGGCCCCGAGGCCTTCGTCGGCCTCCCGCGCGGAGGCCAGCTGGGCCGTCGAGGTCTCCAGCCCCACCGGTCTGGCCCCGCGGGCGCCCAGCGCCCTGACCAGGTGACCCGACCCACAGCCCACGTCGAGCACGTCCTGCCCTGCCAGCTCGACGTGGCGCCCGAGCACATCCAGGTCCGTTGTCAGCTCTCGGGCCACGGCGGCCAAGCGTAGTCCGGCGCCCCCCGGTAGCGTGCTCGCTCGTGACCTCGGACTTCACGGCCGCGCACCGGGGCGGCAGCGGGCCACCGCTGGTCTGCCTGCACGGGCTGGTGGACACCTGGCGCAGCTGGGAGCTCGTCCTGCCCGCGCTCGAGCGCCACCACGATGTCCTCGCCCCCACCCTCGCCGGCCACACGGGCGGGCCGCCGCTGGCTGGGCCACTGACTGACGCCACGCTGGCCGACGCCGTGGAGGCGGCGATGGACGCGGCGGGCTTTGCCACGGCTCATATCGCCGGCAACTCGCTGGGCGGCTACGTGTCGTTGCAACTGGCCGCCCGCGGGCGAGCCCGCAGCGTGGTCGCCCTGGCCCCCGGCGGGGGTTGGGCGGTCGGCGACGAGTCCTACCGCAAGACCTTCGACTACTTCCTGAGCATGCATGAGCTCGTCAAGGCCGCCGCTCCCCACGCCGAGGCGATCCTGGCCACCTCCGAGGGCTGCCGCCGGGCTACCGAGTACACCACGACCAATTACGAGCACATCCCGCCGGCTCTGCTCGCTCATCAGATGCGCGGGGCCGCCGCCTGCGACGCGTTGCCGACCCTAATCGAGCATGCCACCCGCGAGGGCTGGCGACTGGACGCGGAGGCCATCACGTGCCCAGTCCGGGTCATCTGGGGCACGGCTGATCGGATCCTGCCCTGGCCCGGGGCGGCGGCCCGCTACTCCGAGGAGTGGCTGCCCGGCGCGGACTGGGTGACCCTGGACGGAGTTGGCCACTGTCCCCAGCTCGACGTCCCCCTGGAAACGGCGCAGCTGATTCTCGGCTTCACGGATAGCTGAGCGACCACCCGCCGGCGGTTACTAGGATCGCCTCATGGCTAACAAGACATGGTTCATCACGGGAACATCGCGCGGCTTCGGCCGCGAATGGGCGATCGCCGCGCTCCAGCGCGGGGATCGAGTGGCCGGGACGGCGCGTGACCCGAGCAGCCTGGCTGACCTCGAGCAGGAATATGGCGACGCGCTGCTGCCGCTGGCGCTCGACGTGACCGACCGCCAGGCCGTGTTTGACACGGTGGCCAAGGCCCACAAGCATTTCGGACGCCTGGACATCGTGGTCAACAACGCCGGCTACGGGCAGTTCGGGATGGTCGAGGAGCTCAATGAGGCGGAGGCTCGCGATCAGATCGAGACCAACCTGTTCGGCGCTCTCTGGGTCACCCAGGGCGCGCTGCCCTTCCTGCGCGAGCAGGAGAGCGGCCACTTCCTGCAGGTGTCGTCGATCGGCGGCATCTCGGCTTTCGCCGGCATCGGCATGTACCACGCCTCCAAGTGGGCGCTGGAGGGCATCAGCCAGTCCCTGGCCCAGGAGGTCAAGGACTTCGGCATCAAGGTCACGCTGATCGAGCCCGGGGGCTTCTCCACCGACTGGGGCGGCTCGTCGGCCCGGCACGCCGATGCCCTGGACTCCTACCGCGATGTCCACGAGGGAGCACGCAAGCGCCGCGCAGGGGCCCAGCCCGGGGACCCCGGAGCCTCAGCCGAGGCAGTGCTGCGAATCGTCGACGCCGAGGAGCCCCCACTGCGGGTCTTCTTCGGCACCACCCCGTTGGGCGTGGCCGAGCGAGACTACGAGAGCCGCCTGGCCACATGGCGCGAATGGCAACCGGTGTCTGAGATCGCCCAGGGCGCCAGCTAGCTGATCGCGGCCCAGGGGCTCTGGCTTCGCGTCAAGCGCGGCCAGAGCACCGACGGCGCCGT
>JALYZQ010000138.1 GCA_030948805.1 Actinomycetota bacterium
ACGGCCTGCTGCTCGAGCTGCGGACCTCGCACGGCACCCTGACCGGGCTCGAGGTCGAGCTTCACCACCACCACCGGCGGGTCGCTCGCCGCGCCGTGCATCGCCTCACTCATGCCGAGCATCGGGTGGTCCTTCGCGCTCATCGGCGGGCGCCGCGGCGGGGGCACTACACGGTCGTGGTCCGCCACGGTCACAAGACCCTGCTGCGGCGCGTGATCCGGGTTCGCTAACTTCTTGGCTCTCCGCGGCTGTGGTGAAATTGGCAAACACGCGGCGTTCAGGTCGCCGTGCCCTTACGGGCTTGGAGGTTCGAGTCCTCTCAGCCGCATTCTCGAATAGTCAGCGACCAGCGGGCGCGACCGCGCCGTAAGTCGTCGTGGTGCGAGTAACGCTCGAAAATCGACGCTAATTCGCATCTCGACGGCGGGGCACACGTCGACTGGCGGGCGCACGTCAAACCGCGCGGCGCACGTCGACCGCGGGGCCACGTTCCGGGGGTCAAGCACTCCAGGCGTCCAGCACCTGGTTGCCGTGCTCATGGCCCAGCACCCCCACCGCGCCCGCGGAGAGCTTGAAGCGAGCCCCGGCCGCGACCTCCATCTCGAGCCATCGCGCGGTCAGCGCGCGCAGGATGTGGCCGTGGGCAAAGGCCAGACCTTGTCCCGTCGTGGCCCCGAATCGGTCAAGGACCCGATCCACTCGCTCCGCCACCTCAGCTGGCGTCTCACCCCCGGGGCAGCCGTCTCGCCACAGGTTCCAGTCCGGGTCGCGCTCGTGGATCTGCGGCGTGGTCAGCCCCTCGTAGTCTCCGTAGCTCCATTCACGCAGGTCGTCACACAGCTCGCTCCGGGACGCGAAGCCGGCCAGCTCACATGTTTCGCGGGCTCGCCGCAGCGGGCTGCACAGGACGAGCCCGAACTCCTCGCCGCCCAACCGGCCGCGTAGGGCGGCGGCGTCCTGGCGCCCAGCGTCGGTGAGTGGGACGTCGGTGCGTGAGGTATGCCGGCCGTTGGCACTCCACTCGGTCTGGCCGTGGCGAACGATGAAGATGCGCTCAGCCACGCTGGCCCCAGGGCGGCACGTTGCTCAGCCGACGTCGATCGGGGGCTTGAGGTCGCCGTCGGTGCGCTCGATCTCGGCCACCTTGGCCCGGCGGCGAACATGGCGCGGCTCGTCGGATAGCTGGGCCCGCAGGAAGTTGGTCACTACTTCCGCGGCCACTTCGACCCCGACCACCCGACCGCCCAGGCAGAGCACGTTGACGTCGTCGTGCTCCACCGCCTGGTGGGCGGTGTACCCGTCGTGGATGGTCGCGGCGCGCACGCCCCGGATCTTGCACGCGGCGACGGAGACGCCGGCGCCCGATCCGCACACGATCAAGCCCCGCTGGGCACGTCCGGAAACCACGGCACGGCCCACCTCAAGGGCCTTGTCGGGGTAATCGATCGGCTCTGGGGAGTTGGTGCCCAGGTCCAGAACCTCGTGTCCCTCGGCCACTATCAGCGCCAGCAGCCGCGCCCGTAGCACGAATCCCGCGTGGTCAAAGCCACAGGCGACAATCACCGGGCACCTCGGCGGCGGGGGTGATCCATCTGAGTAACGTCTGGCGTTACCAGGTTGGCTCACCCCCTAGGCACGACATGCGGCTCAAGAGCCGCCCTCGCTGCTGCCCGCTAGATCGTGGGTGGCCACCGGACCCGGGTCGTCGGATAGCTCGTGCACGGCCAGCAGCGCCGCCCCGAGGACACCGGCCCGCACACCATGGCGCGCAATGCGGATCAGCGTGCGCGACCCCAGCCCGGGAAGCACGAAGTCAGCGGCGATGCGCCGAGCGGGTCCCAGCAGCAGGTCACCCGCACGAGCGGCGCCCCCCCCGATCACCACCTCCTCGGGGTCAAACGTGTTGATCACGTTGGCGATCCCGATCCCCAGCCGTTCCCCCCACATCTCGACCGTACGCGATGCGGTCTGGTCCCCGGCTCGAGCCGCCTCCACGGCCTGCTCGCCATCCACCTTTTCGCCGTCGGCCAGTCGCCGGCCGAGCGCCGATTCCGGGCTCTCGCGGGCAAGCTCAGCGGCCAGCCGGTCCAGCGCGTGGCCGGCCGCCGCGTATTCCAGCGAGCCCATCTGGGGGAAGTCCCCGGGCTCGATCACGTCACCGTCGAGGGGCATCCCGATCAGCGTATGGCCCAGCTCACCCGCGCCTCCGGTGGCCCCGCGATAAATGCGGCCGCCGAGGATCAGGCCGCCCCCCACGCCGGTTCCCACCGTGAGCATCACCACGTCACGGGCCACCATCCGCAGCTCGTCATCGTGAGCCTCGGCCAGGGCCGCGACGTTGGCGTCGTTGTCGACGAAGACGGGAACTCCGATCCGCTCACCCAGCACGTCGCGCAGGGCAACGTCGGCCAAGGGGAGGTTCGTCGAGGAGACCACGCGCCCCGCCCCGAACTCGACGACTGAGGGCACGCCTATTCCGACGCCCCGTAGATCCTCTCCCCGCGCCGATTCGATCATCCTGGCCAGCTGCTCGACCACGGTTTCAGAGCTCGAGTCCTCCGTCGGCTCCACGATCGATTCCCCCAGATCATTACCTTCCAGCCGCGCCAGCGCGACCTTCGTCCCGCCCAGATCCATGCCGATGACTTCGCTCATCGCTCCCGAGCAGCCCTCCGGTCGAGACCGGCGGCGGCCGCCGTGTCCACGAGCACCGTGAGCAGCTCGGCGCGGGAGGCGAGCAGCGAGGCGGGCACGTGCCGATCGGGGCGAGCGGAAGGACCGAAGGCCTTGGTCACCGCGTCGGCCTTGGCTTCACCGGCGGCCAACACGGCGACGTGGCGGCTTGACGTCAACGCGCCAACGGTCAGCGTGACCCGCGGGACGAACGGCTCCAAGCCGGCCTCAGCCACACCCACGACCAGCCGAGTGTCCTCCGATACCGCCGGCTGGTCGGGAAACAGTGAGGCCGTGTGGCCGTCGGCCCCAATACCGAGCAGGACCAGATCAAAGCGTGGCGGTGCGGTCTCCCGCAGCTCGCGCTCATAGTCCTCAGCCGCGGCCTCGGGTCCTAGCTCGCCCTTGATGCGCCGCACGTCCGGAGCGCCCGTGGCCCCCAGGGGATCGACCAACACCGGCTTGATCATCCCGTAGTTGGAGCGCTCGTCCTCAGCCGGCACGCAACGCTCGTCACCGAGCCAGAAGGTGATCCTGGACGTATCCAGTCCCACCGCGCAGACGGCATTGACGAAGTCTTCGTAGGCGGCCATCGGCGTCGACCCGCCGGCCAAGACGATGTGCCCGGAGCCCATGGCGGCGCTGACCATCAGCGCGGCGCACGCGCGCGCTGGATCGTCGAGCACCTCGACGCTCACGGTCACGCCGGACACAGCTCTCTGGCCGCCGCGAGCGCCGGACCGTAGGTGGGATCGCGGAGGTGGCCCTGCCGGACCCCCTCGCCGAGAATCCCGCGTTCGCCTCGGGACGCGCCCAGGATCTTCCATTCCCGCTCGGAGCCGTCCGAATCACGTTCGCGGGCGTCCAGGCCGCCCTGCCCGCGCTGTAGCGACAACGAGGTGCCATGCTCACAGACAACCGTCACCCCGCCCAGTCCAGGGGCGTCCTGGGCGAGCCCGGACAGCCGGACCTCGACCTGCTCGCCCGGAGGCCGGCGAGCCGTCCCCCGCAGCCCGGCGCTGTCCTGGGCCTGCAAGGGCGATCGGTCCCAGCCCAAGCGTGAGGCCAGCCATCCGGTCAGCAGCAGGCCACTGGCCGTCGAGGTCGCCTGATGGCGGATCTCCAGCTCAGTGATGTGATGCAGAGCCGGCAGACGCTGACGCAAATCGAAGCTGGCGGCCAGGCGCTCGCGCCAGGGCGTTGTGCGCAGCCAGGCCAAGTCGACCACGTACGCGAACTCGCCGAGCTCCTGCGCGCGCGCAAAGGCCTCGGCGGGTTCCGGCGCGTCGTCGGAGTCCAGCAGCACGACATCGATCATGCCCAGAAGCCGATGGACGTCATCGGAATGCCCGTGGGGTGACCACAGAACGGTCGGCATTCCGGCCACGAGCACCGGGTCGACGATCGTCGGCAGCCCTTCCAGATGCTCGGGGCCCAGGTCGATTTCCACCTTCTCCCGCATCGGGGCGAACCCGGTCTCACCGGGGTCGTCGTAGCTCACCGTGGCCACGGCATCCAGCTCGGTGCGGCCTTCTTCGACTGCGCACAGCACCGTGCGCGACGCCTGATAGCGCCCCACGCGCTCCAGACGGTTGGCGATCTCGCCCTTCCACTCGCGATCGACGATCACCACCAGAGTCAGGACGCGGGCGGGAACGAAGGCCTCGTTCTCGGCGTGGCGATGGCGCAGCAGGTCGCGCAGCGCCGCCTCGATCGCGTCCGGGTTGGTGTCCTGTTCAGACCAGACGTCCTCGCTCACAGCCGCCGCCACACGCGTCCGTCAGAAGTCAGCTCCTGCGCGGCCTCGGGTCCGGAGCTACCGGCCGGGTACTCGGGGATGTCCGCGGACTGATCGCGCTCCCAGGCGTCGAGGATGGGGTCGATGATGCCCCAGAGGGCCTCTATCTCGTCGTTGCGTGTGAACAGCGTCGCATCGCCGCGCATGGCGTCGAGGATCAGCCGCTCGTAGGCCTCGGGAGACTCTGACAAAAATGACGTTCCGTAGCGGAACTCCATGTTGACGGGACGGATCCGCATTCGCGAGCCGGGAATCTTGGCCCCGATGGAGACCGCGACACCCTCGTCGGGCTGCAGCGTGAAGACGATCTGGTTGGCCTGGATGCCGACCGATCCCGAACTCTGAAAGGCGATGTGCGGCACCGGCTTGAGGATCACCGCGATCTCGGTGAGCTTGCGGGCCAGGCGCTTGCCGGTGCGCAAATAGAAGGGCACTCCGGCCCAGCGCCAGTTCGAGACGTGCAGGCGCAGGGCGGCATAGGTGGGGGTGCGTGAATCGGGGTCCACTCCGGATTCGTCCCGGTATCCCGGCACCCGGTTCCCGCCGACGACGCCGGCTCCGTACTGCGCGCGCACGGCCATGCCGGCCACCTGCTCGACCTGCGGCGGAACGATCGCCTCCAGCACCTTGAGCTTCTCGTCACGCAGGCGATCGGCGTCAAAGGCGGTGGGCGGCTCCATGGCTAGCAGGGCCAGCAGTTGGAGCATGTGGTTCTGGACCAGGTCGCGCAGCGCCCCCGCGCCCTCGTAGTAACCCGCCCGGCCACCGATTCCGAGGTCCTCGGCCGCCGTGATCTGTACGTGGTCGATGTAGTTGCGGTTCCAGACCGGCTCAAACAGGGCGTTGGCAAAGCGCAGGGCCATCAGGTTCTGCACCGTCTCCTTGCCCAGGTAGTGGTCGATGCGAAAGATCTGCGGCTCGTCGAAGACCTCCAGCAGCTGGCTGTTGAGCTTGCGAGCCGATGCCAGGTCGTAGCCGAACGGCTTCTCGAGGACGATCCGGACCTCAGCGTCGTCGGCCCGGCTCAGGCCAGCGTCTCCGAGCTTGCCCGCGATCAAAGGAAAGAACTCCGGGGCCGTCGACAGATAGAAGACCCGGTCTAGCTTGCGCCCCACCTGCTCGTCGAACTCCTCCAGCGTCCGGACCAGCTCGGCGTAGATGTCGTCGTCGTCGAAGGATCCCTGGACGTAGCGCATGTTGTTGACCAGGCCCTCCAGAACGCTCTCGTCGGGCTTGCGGCGCGAGAAGCTCTGGATCGAGTCCAGCGCCGCGTCCCGGAAGTCGTCGTGCTCCTGGTCGCGACGTCCCACCCCCACCATCTCAAAGCGCTCGGGCAGCTGGCCCTCGTGGGCGAGGTTGTAGAGCGCCGGCAGGAGCTTGCGGTGGGCCAGGTCCCCGGTGGCGCCGAAGATGATCAGCGAAGTTGGGTGAACGGGGAGTCGCTCCAGCCCCTCAACCAGGGGGTTCTGGGTGTCGGACTTAGGGGCACGGGCGGTTGAGGCCATGGTCAGATCTTGGGCGCCGTCTTGACCGCGTGACCACCGAACTGGTTGCGCAGAGCAGCCACCATCCGGGCCGAGTAGTCACCGGCTCCACGCGAGGCGAAGCGGGCGAATAGGGCGGCGGCCAGCGTGGGCATGGGCACGTCGTGGGCAATGGCGGCGTCGAGCGTCCAGCGTCCCTCGCCGGAGTCGTCGACGTAGCCCTCCAGGTTGGAGAGGTCGTTACCGTCGGCCTCAAAGGCGCGGGCGGCGAGCTCCAGAAGCCAGGAACGGATCACCGAGCCCTGGCTCCAGAGCTTCGCGATCTGCTCGGAGTTCAGCCCGAAATCCGAGCTGTGAATGAGGTCGAAACCCTCGGCGTAGGCCTGCATGAGCCCGTACTCGATCCCGTTATGGACCATCTTGACGAAGTGCCCGGACCCCGGCCCGCCCATGTGACCCCAACCTTCGGGGGGCGCGAGGACGTCGAGGATCGGCGTGAGCACCGCCACCGCCTCGTCCTCGCCGCCGACCATCATGCAGTAGCCGATCTCCAGGCCCCAGAC
>JALYZQ010000257.1 GCA_030948805.1 Actinomycetota bacterium
AGCGGCGCTCGCGCACCCGCGCTCGCTTGCCGACCCGGCCCCGCAGGTAGTAGAGCTTGGCCCGGCGAACGTCCCCTCGCGCCGCCACCTCGATGCGTTCGATCTTGGGCGAGTGCGTCGGGAAGGTGCGCTCCACGCCCACCCCGAAGGACTGCTTGCGCACCGTGAAGGTCTCACGCGCGCCGTGGCCCTGGCGCTTGATGACCACGCCTTCGAACACCTGCGTGCGCCGGCGGGTGCCCTCGATGACCTGAAAGTGCACGCGCAGGCGGTCACCGGCGGCGAACGCCGGTACGCGACGGAGCTGCGTGCGCTCCAAGCTGTCGATCACTGTGCTCATAGAAGGTGCCTTGACCCGCGGCGCATGGCCAGCGCCCCGCGCGAGCAGGGATCCGTCTGGGCGCTCCGCGCCGAATGCGCGCAGCCGTCCATGCGGCGGACTATGGTAGCGGACCGTCGCGGTGCCGCAGTGGACGAGAGACCGCTAACCCGCACCGGACGGGGGGCTCTGTGCGGCGGCGGCCCGCAAGGCGCTCTGCTCCCGGCGCCACTGGGCGATCTGGGAGTGGTGGCCGGAGAGCAGAACGTCGGGCACGCGCCAGCCGCGGTACTCAGCGGGCCGGGTGTAGTGGGGATACTCGGGGGCGCCGCCGAGGGCGACGCTGAATGACTCCTCCCGGGCCGAGTCGGCATGGCCCAGCGCGCCGGGAGTCTTGCGCAGGACCGCGTCGCAGAGCACCATCGCAGCCAGCTCACCGCCGGCCAGCACATAGCGTCCAATCGATATCCGGTCGCTGGTGAAGTGCTCCAGGATGCGCTCGTCAAAGCCCTCGTAGCGGCCGCAGAGCAGCGTCAGCGCGGGCTCGGCGACCAGCTCGTCGACCAGCCGATCGTCCAGCAGGCGCCCGCCGGCGTCCAGCGCGATGACCCGCGCGTGACGGCGTCGCTGCACCGGGTCCTCGCCATAGTGAGTCCGCAACGCCGCCTCGACCACGTCGACCCGGAGCACCATCCCGGCTCCGCCGCCGAACGGCGTGTCGTCGACCTGTCCCGCGCTCAGCGGCGTGTGGAGGCGATAGTTGACCAGGTTCAGCCGGTGGCCGTGGTGCCAGGCATTGACCACATGGCGCTGGCGGCCAAACCAGTCAAAGGCGTCGGGGAAGAGGGTGAACACGTCGACGTTCATGGCTCTTCGCCCAGGAAGCGCAGATCGACATCGATCGACTGGCCGACTACATCCACCGACCGCACGGCGTCGGTGACCAGGGGCACCAGCAGATCCGGTCCGCCGTGGGCGCGAGCCACTTCCAGCACTTCGCATGACGGCAGGCCGAGCAGTCGGCGGACCACGCCGACTTCGATCTCTCCGTCGCGTACGGCACAGCCCTCGAGGTCTGCGGCCCACCATTCCTCCTCGCCCAGCTCGGGCATGCGCTCGCGAGCGACCATCAGCTGCTGACCCCGCAGCGCGGCCGCCGCCTCGGGGTCCCGGCATCCCTCCAGCGCGATGATCGGCCGGGCGTCGAGTCCCGCCCGGCGGGTGATCCGACGTTCACGCCCCGCGACCAGCACGACACTGCCCACGGTCAGCAGCTCGGCCATAGCCTCGGCCACATAGAAGCTTCCGTCCAGGCCATGGGAACGAGCGATCCGGCCTGCCGCCAGCCACGCCGGGGCTTGGCTCAAGCGTCGACGATGTCGACGAACACCCGCCGCTGGTCCCTGGCCGCGGCTGCCTTGACCACGGTGCGCAGCGCGCTGGCCGTCCGCCCGCCCCGTCCGATCACGCTGCCGTAGTCCCCGTCGGCGACCGAGAGCTCCAGGACCAGGGAGCCGTCGTCCTCCTCGATCTCGGTGATGCGAACCTCGTCGGGATGCTCCACGAGCCCCCGGGCCAGGTACTCGAGGAGATCCTTCATGGAACCAGCTAGCTGATGTCCTGGGTGCGCAGGATCTTGCGGACGCTCTGGCTCGGCTGGGCGCCGCGGGAAAGCCAGTCGCGGATCCGCTCCTCATTGAGCACGATCGTCGACGGGTCGGTCTGCGCGTTGTAGTGGCCGACTGTCTCAATCACGCGACCGTCGCGCTTGGAGCGCTGGTCGGCGACGACCACCCTCCAGATGGGATTCTTGCGACTGCCGATACGGGTTAGACGAAGTCTGACTGCCATGAGCGATGGTCGAGGTTAGCGTGCAGCGGACCGGTCCGCTCAGCGGCTGCCGCGCATCAGGGCCCCCAAGTCGGGCATCCGACCTTGGGAGACCTGGCGCATGACCTTGCGCATCTGCTCGAATTGCTTGATCAGCTGCTTGACGGCCTGGACGTTGGTGCCCGAGCCCTGGGCGATGCGCAGCCGCCGTGAGCCCTTGATGAGCTCGGGCCGGCGGCGCTCCTCCGGAGTCATGGAGAGGATGATGGCCTGAAGGCGGTCAAACTCGCGCTCGTCCAGCTTGACTCCGCGCAGCTCCTTGCCTAACCCCGGGATCATCCCCAGCAGCGACTGCAGGGGGCCGAGCCGGCGAATCTGCTTCATCTGGTCCAGGAAGTCATCGAGCCCGAACTCCGACTTGCGCAGCTTGCGCTCCAGCTCGGCGGCCTGGTCTTCGTCGTAGCTGTCCTGCGCCTTCTCGATCAGGGTCATCACGTCGCCCATGCCGAGAATGCGCTGCGACATGCGGTCGGGGTGGAAGCGCTCGAACTGGTCGAGCTTCTCCCCGGTGGAGGCGAACATGATCGGCTTACCGGTGATCGCCTTGACCGACAGCGCGGCGCCGCCCCGGGCGTCACCGTCGAGCTTGGTCATGACCACCCCGTCGAAGTCCACCACCGACCCGAACTGCTCCGCCACGTTGACGGCGTCCTGTCCGGTCATGGCATCGACGACGAGCAGGATGTCGGTCGGGGTCACCGCCCGCTTGATCTCGGCCAGCTCGGCCATCAGCTCCTGATCGACGTGCAGGCGTCCACTGGTGTCGACGATCAGCACATCCTTGCCCTCGGTCTTGGCCCGCTCGTGCGCCCACTTGGCGATCTGAACCGGATTGCGGTCGGTGCCCTGCTCATAGACCGCCGCCCCGGCCTGGGCGCCCACCTTGACCAGCTGGTCCACCGCGGCCGGGCGGTAGACATCACACGCGGCCACGGCGACCGAAGAGCCGTGCTGCTCACGCAGGTAGCGAGCCAGCTTGGCCGTGGCCGTTGTCTTTCCCGATCCCTGCAGTCCTGCCATCAGAACCACGGTCGGGGGTCGCGGCGAGAATGAGAGCTCCCGCGCCGCTCCTCCCATCAGAGTGGTCAGCTCGTCGGAGACGATCTTGACCACCTGCTGTCCGGGGTTCAGCTGGCCGATGATGTCCGCGCCCAGCGCCCTCTCTTTGACCGCGCTGGTGAAGCTTCTGACGACCTTGAAGTTGACGTCGGCCTCCAGCAGCGCCAGACGGATCTCCCGCATGGCCGCGCTGATGTCCTCCTCGCTGAGGGTTCCGCGGCCTCGGACGTCGGTCAGCGTCGCCTGCAGCTTGTCGGCCAGAGAGTCGAACATGGGCTTTTCAGGCTACTGCGGCGAGACCAGCGCGCGGGCGAACTCGGCCGCGTCGAACGGGCGCAGATCCTCCAGCTGCTCCCCCACTCCGATCAGCTTGACGGGAATCGCCAGCTCATGGGCGATAGCCAGGGCGATACCACCCTTGGCCGTCCCGTCGAGCTTGGTCAAGCACAGACCGGTCACCGGCACCGTCTCGGAGAACAGACGGGCTTGACGCAGCCCGTTCTGCCCCGTGGTGGCGTCGACGGTCAGCAGCGTCTCGTGGGGCGCCTCGGGGATCTGCTTAGCGATCACGCGACGGATCTTGGCCAGCTCGGCCATCAGGTCATCCTGGGTGTGCAGGCGGCCGGCGGTGTCGATGATCAGGACATCGGCGCGGTCGCGAAGGGCCGTGCTCACTCCGTCATAGGCCACCGATCCGGGGTCGGCGTCCGGCGGTCCTTTGACGAACGCCACTCCGGCTCGCTGGGCCCACAGCTCGAGCTGCTCGACCCCGGCCGCGCGGAAGGTGTCAGCCGCGGCCAGCACCACCGAACGCTCCAGCTCGCGGCTCAGGTGCCAGGCCAGCTTGCCGATCGTGGTCGTCTTGCCGGTCCCATTGACGCCGGCCACGAGGATCACGGTCGGCTGTGCGCGCAGCTCAATCGTGTCCTGGCCGGTCTGGGCGATCTCGGTCAGCAGCTCGACCAGCCGGTCAGACAGCTCCTGGCCGCCGCTGAGCCGGTTCTCACTGGCTTCTCGCTCCAGCTGGGCCACCACCTGGGCCGTCGTCGCAGCGCCCACATCGGCGTAGATGAGGGCCTCCTCCAGCCGCTCCCAGGTCGCATCACTGAGGTCCTCGAACAGTGTGGCCTGGATCTCTGACTGCAGGGCCTGGCGGGTTTTGCGCAGGCTGTCGCGCAGCCGGCGAAAGCGACCCCCGCGCGGCTCACCGGTGTCGGGATGCTCGCCTCCCGAGGTCGCGGGAGCGCCATCGACGATGAACAGATCGCGCCAGTCGCGGGCCATGACGGCGGCGACGTTACCAGCGTAGAGCCAGCGCTCTAGGCGGCCTCGGCCAGGCGGCGGGAGACGACCTTGGAGATCCCGTCATTGCCCATCGAGATCCCGTACAGCGAATCGGCGGCATCCATCGTGCGCTTCTGGTGGGTGACAACGATGAACTGGGCGCGCGACGAGTACTGGCGCAGCAGGGCCAGGAAGCGGTCGATGTTGAGGTCGTCCAGCGCCGCCTCCACTTCGTCGAGGATGTAGAACGGGCACGGTCTCGCCAAAAAGACGGCGAACAGAAAGGCCAGCGCGGTCATCGACTTCTCGCCGCCAGAGAGCAGGGACAGGCGCTTGGGCTCCTTGCCGGCCGGCGTGATCTCAATCTCCACCCCGAGCAGGTCCTCCTCCTCCTGCACCTCCGCGTCGGGCTCCTCCTCGCCTTGGGCGTTGGCTGTCTCGACATCACCGCCGGCGCGCTGGCCGCCGAGGACCCGGGCCGGCCCCGGCCGCTCGCTGACCAGCCGCAGGCGACCCCGACCCCCCGGAAACAGCTGGGCAGCCAGCTCTTCAAAGCCGGCGGCCGCGGTGGCGAAGGTCTGCTCAAAGGTGACCCGGATCTGGCGATCGGTGTCGGAGATCAGCTTCTCGAGCTCACGCAGCGCGGTCTCGAGATCCCCGCGCTGACCCTCGAGCTCTTCCACGTGGGCTACCGCCTCGGCGTACTCCTCCTGGGCGAGCGGGTTCACCGGCCCGAGCTGCTCACGCCGGTGCGCCAGGCGCTGCAGCCGGCCATGGAGCTGCTCGCGGTCCTCGGCGGCCAGCTCCTCCTCGGCGGCCCGAGCCTCGAGCTGGAGTCGCGCGGCCAGCTGGGCCAGCTCGGCCTCGGCTTCAGCCGCCTGGTCGCGGGTGCGCTGCAGCCGAACCTCGGCCCCGGTCAGAGCCTCGTTCTCTGACTGCAGGCGCGAGTGCAGTGCGGCCTCCTCCTGGGCACAGGCGCGAAGGTCGCTGGCCGCGCTCTCACCGGCCTCCCGGTCAGCGGCCAGGGCCGCGTCGAAGACCACGAGCTGCTCGGCGATCGCCGCTGCCGCCTGCTCCAAGGCAACGGTCACCGCGTGCACCGCCGGGGCCAGCTCGCCGTCGCGCTGGACACCCGCTTCCAGGCGCTGAAGACGATCTGCCCGCTCGGTTCGCTCGCGCTCGGCGCGGGCGAGCATCTGTCGCTCGGCGGCCAGCTGGGCCGTGAGCTGGGACCGCCGGCCAGCATTGGGACCGTCGTCGGGCGCCCCCCGCCGCCGCTCGATCTGGGCCGCGATCCGCCGTTGCTCCTCGACAGCTTCATCGAGGCGGCCCACCGCCGTGCGATGGGCGGCGGTCAGCTCATGCCGCGTGGAGTCTGCGTCGGCGGCTGAGCTGGTCGCCTGCGCGAGCGCGCCTCGGGCATCGAGCTCTGCCTGGGCGGCCCGGGCGCTGGCCGCCACCAGCTGCTCGCGCCGGTTGCGCTCGGCCAAGACGCGCTCCTCACCGACTGCCGGCGCCTGGCGTAACTCCCGAGTACGTGAGGACCAGACCCGCCCTGAGCGGGTGACCGCCACGCCGTCGAAGTCGTCGCCGAGCGCGCCCAACGCCTCGACGACCCAGGTGTCGCCCAGCAGCGCCTTGACCAGCTCGAGCGTCGACGCCGGTCCCCGGACGTGGTCGCCGAGTGGCTGGCCTCCGGGCGGTCCCGCCGCCGCACGGACCGAGCCGCTCTGGGCATCGGCGATCAGCGCGCGCCCTCCCTCGGCGCCCGCCTGGTCCAGGAGGTCACCGGCGGCGTCGCGATCCCCGACCACGGCTGCCCGCAGGCGCCCGTCCAGCGCGGCGGCGACGGCGAGCTCATAACCGGGGTCGACCTCAAGCTCGTCGGCCAGCGCGGGCGCGTTACCCGGCGATCCCCCCTGGTGGCGCAGGAACTGGTTGACCGCGGCCAGCTCACCCCCGACCCGGGCGGCCTCCCGGCGGGCAGCCTCCACAGCGCGTTCGGCCGCGCGCACGCCGGAGCGCGTACGCTCGAGCCTGGCCTCGCCCTCCTGGCGCGCAGCCAGCGAGCGCTGCACCGCC
>JALYZQ010000261.1 GCA_030948805.1 Actinomycetota bacterium
GACCAGGTGTGCGCCGAGGACAGGGTCTAGACCAGCTGTGCGCCGAGAACGGTCTAGACCAGCTGTGCGCCGAGGACGGTCTAGAGCAGGTGCTCGAGCCCGACCATCGGCGACTGGCTGAGCTCGGCCACCCGGCGGACGGCGAGCAGCACGCCGGGCATGAAGGAGGCTCGATCAATCGAGTCATGGCGGATGGTCAACGTCTGGCCCACGTCACCCAGGATGATCTCCTGGTGAGCGACCAGGCCCGGGAGTCGCACGGAGTGGATCGGCACCGTATAGCCGTCCTGGCTCCGGGCATCGACCATCAGCTGTGCCGTCCGGGCCGCCGTGCCGCTGGGCTTGTCGAGCTTGCCCTCGCGGTGTAGCTCAACGATCTCGGCGGCGCGCATGTGCCGGGCCGCCTGAGCGGCGAACTGCATCATCAGCACCGCCCCGATGGCGAAGTTGGGGGCTATGAAGACGTTGGCTGACCCCCCACCCAGGGAAGCGAGCTCGGCGGCGTCAAAGCCGGTGGTGCCGATCACTACATGCACGCCGGCGGCGACCGCCTGACGCGCGTTGTCCAGCGCGGTGTCGGGGACCGTGAAGTCGACCAGCACCTCGGGCCGGCTGTCCAGCGCCTGGGCCACCGTGGTGTGCAGTTCGGGATCGGCGCGGGCCACCAGCTCCATGTCGGGCGCTCCGGTGACCGCGTCGCACACGGTCTGGCCCATGCGCCCCGCCGCTCCGGCCACCGCCACCCTGATCACGGGCGACTTGCCTCCAGGACGGGCTCCAGCCCGGCCAGGGCTTGGTCAAAGCGGTCCCGATCAGGACCGATCCCCGCCGCCGACAGACGATCCGGAGCCCACAGCTCGGTGATCAGCTCGCTGAGATCGGCCACGGTCACGGCGTCGATCCGAGCCACGACCTCGTCGATGGGCAGCAGCGCCGCGCCGGCCAGAACCTCTGAGCCCAGGCGGTTCATCCTCGCGCCCGTGCTCTCCAGGGCCAGGACCACGCGGCCCTTGAGGTTCTCCTTGGCTCGGTCAAGCTCCTCGGCGGTGGCCGGATCTCTGGCCATGCGGCCCAGCTCGTCGCTGACCACCGACATCGCCGAGACGAGGTTGTCGGCCCGCGTGCCCAGGTAGAGCCCGACCTGACCCGTGTCCTGGTAGGCGCTGGTGAACGAGTACACGGCGTAGGCCAGCCCCCGCTGCTCCCGGACCTCCTGGAACAGCCGCGATGAGGAGGTACCGCCGAAGATGTTGTCCAGCACGCGGAGGGCAAAGCGGCGGTCATCGTGGCGAGACAGACCGACGCCCCCCAGGCAGACGTGAAACTGCTCTGTGTCCTTGTCCTCGAAACGGCGCCGGGGAGCTTGCGGGATGGGCGCGGACGCCGGCGAGCGTCCGGCGTCGCCGGAGCCGGTGCCGGGCGGCACCGGCACGCGCTCGGCGGCCAGAGCCACCAGCGCGTCGTGGTCGACGGCTCCGGCGGCGGCGATGACCACGCTGGACGGTGCGTAGCGCTCGGCGTGAAAGCGGGCGATCTGGTCCGGCGGGGTGCCGGAGATCACGTCGGCTGAGCCGATGATGGCTCGCCCCAGCGGATCGCTGCCGAAGGTCGCCTCTCCGAGGAGGTCGAACACTTTCTCCTGCGGGTCGTCCTCATACATGGCGATCTCTTCCAGGATCACCTGCCGCTCGGAGTCGATGTCACGCAGCGCGGGGGCAAACACCATGTCGGCCATCACGTCGAAGGCGTCGACGAGGTGCTCGTCGATCACCCGGGCAAAGACCGAGGTCGCCTCCTTGCCGGTACCGGCATTGAGCTCGGCGCCCATCGTGTCGAAGATCTGATCGATCTGCACCGACTCGTACTTGGCCGTGCCCTTGAACAACAGGTGCTCGAGCAGATGCGACAGGCCTGCCTGGTCATCGGTCTCGGCCCGGGAGCCGGTGGCGATCCAGAAGCCGAGCGACACGGACCGGACGGAGGGCATGGCCTCCGTCACGATCCTGACGCCTGACTCGAGCGTCGTCAGGCGATGCTGCTCGCTCACCATCCAGGCGCCGCGTGGCGCCTAGGCGCGGGGGCGATCGGGATCCCGATCTCGCGCTGCCCCGTCATCGCGGTCGCGGCCACGATCCCGGCCGCGGCCACCGCGGTCACGATCACGCCCCCGGTCACGGTCACGGGGCGGACGGTCACGGCGTTGACCGCCGTTCTCCGCCGCGGCGATGGCGGCCAGCTCCTCGGCGGTCTTGCCCTGGATCTGGGGATCACTGGTCAGCCGCAATCCGATTCGTCCCCGCTCGCGGTCGACCTCGACCACCTTGACGGTGATCTCATCACCTCGATTGAGGACCTCCTCGACATTGTCGATCCGCCGGCCCGGAGCGACGTTGGAGATGTGCAGCAGGCCGTCGGTGCCCTTGGCCAGCTCGACGAAGGCTCCGAACGTGGTCGTCTTGACGACCTTGCCCGTGAACTCGTCGCCGACCTCGACCTCCTTGGTCATCGAACGTATGCGGTCTACCAGAGCGTCCCCCCTCTGCCGATCGGCCGCGTACACCAGCACCATGCCCTCGTCGTTGACGTCGATCTGGGACTCGAACTCCTCCTGCAGGGCGCGGATCGTCTCCCCGCCCTTGCCGATCAGCAGGCCGATCTTCTCGGGATCGATCTGAACCGAGGAGATGCCCGGCGCGTACATCGAGAGCTCCGCGCGCGGAGCATCGATGACCTTGGTCATCTCGCCGAGGATGAACTCACGGGCGACCTTGGCCTGCGCGAGTGCGTCACGCATGATCTCGAAGGTCACGCCGGTGATCTTGATGTCCATCTGCAGGGCGGTGATCCCGTCCTTGGTGCCGGCGACCTTGAAGTCCATGTCGCCGAGGTGGTCCTCGACGCCGGCGATGTCGGTGAGGATGACGTAGTCATCGCCCTCCTTGATCAGGCCCATCGCGATTCCGGCCACCGGGCTTTTGATCGGCACGCCGGCGGCCAGTAGCGACAGCGTTGAACCGCACACTGAGGCCATCGAGGAGGACCCGTTGGACTCCAGGATGTCGGAGACCACACGGATCGTGTACGGGAAGTCCTCCTGCTCGGGAATCATCGGCACCAGGGCCCTCTCAGCCAACGCGCCGTGACCGATGTCACGCCGCTTGGGACCGCGCATGAAGCCCGCCTCCCCGACCGAGAAGGGCGGGAAGTTGTAGTGGTGGAAGTAACGCTTGGTCGTCTCTAGGCCCAGGGTGTCCAGCCGCATCTCCTCACGCGTGGTGCCCAGGGCGACGACGCTGAAGGCCTGCGTCTGCCCGCGGGTGAAGAGCGCCGAGCCGTGCGTGCGGGGGGCGACGTCGACCTCGACCGAGATGGGACGGATCTGCTCCGAGCTGCGCCCGTCAGGACGCTTCTTGTGCACGGCGATCCGCTCGCGGATCAGCGTCTTCTCGAGCTTGTCAAACGCTCGCTGGGCGTTGGCCCGGTACTCGGCGAAGCTCTCAGCTTCGGGATCGCCTGAGTACTTCTGGAGGATCTGCTCCTCGACCGCCTTGGTCGCTTCCTGGCGCTGGAGCTTGTCCTCGACCTGGGTAGCGGCGTCCAGAGCCGCGCCGTGGGACTCCTTGATCTGGCTGTAGAGCTCCTCCGAGGCCTGGGGGACCTCGACTTCGATCTTGGGCTTGCCAGCCTTCTCGGCCAGCTCGCGCTGGGCGGCGCAGAGCTTGCGGATGTTCTCATGGGCGATGTCCAGCGCGTCGAGGATCTCGGCCTCGGGGATCTCGCTGGCGCCCGCCTCGACCATCAGGATGGCCTCCTCGGTACCGGCCACGATCAGGTCAAGGTCGGTTCCTTCCAGCAACGCCTGCTCATCGGGGTTGACCACGAAGTTCCCGTCGATCTTGCCTACACGCACCGCGCCCACGGGAGTGGGGACGGGCACATCGGAGACCATCAGGGCGGCGGAGGCGCCGTTCATGGCCAGGATGTCGTACGGGTTGACCTGGTCGACGGACATGGGAAGCGCGACCAGCTGGGTCTCATAGCGCCAGCCCTTGGGAAACAGGGGGCGGATGGGTCGGTCGATCATGCGCGCGGTCAGCGTCGCCTTCTCACCCGCGCGTCCCTCGCGCTTGAAGAACGAGCCGGGGATCTTCCCGGCGGCGTACATGCGCTCCTCGACATCCACGGTGAGGGGCAGGAAGTCGACGTCACGGAGGTTTCCGCGCGTCGCGGTACAGAGGACCATCGTGTCACCCGAGCGGATGACGACGGCGCCGGAGGCCTGCTTGGCCAACTTGCCGGTCTCAAACGAGATCTCGTTGCCCTCGATCTCGACGGACACGCGCTTAACGGCGTCAGACATATATTCAATTCCCTTCGTAGCTCGCCCTTCGGTCGGCGGAGCTTCGTTTCTCTTATTCGTTCCGAACCCTGGTGATGCTAGCGCGAGTGCCGGAACGAACCTCGAGCCGGCCCTGAAGGGTCTCAAGCTCGATCCGCTCAGCGCGTCCGTCCTCCCAGGCGAACAGCGCCGGGGTGCTGACCACGCCCGCGCGCACGCCGGTGCGAAAGTCGCTCTGCACGCGCGTGGTGACCGCCTCGCTGCGGCGATCGGCGTCAAAGCGCTGCAGATCCAGGCCGATCTGCTGGGCTCGCTGCCACAGGTGGGGGTCCTCGAGCCTCGCCGGATCGGCGAACAGCGCGTCGTGCATGGCCCAGAAGCGCTCCTGAGCTGACGCCGCCTCGGCCGCCGCGGCCGCCGCCCAGGCCCGGGGATGGCTGGAGCGGACGGGAAAATGGCGAAAGACCAGGCGCACTCCGAGGGGGTTTAGCTGGGCGTGGACGGCGGCGCAGAAGGGACACTCGAAGTCCGCATACTCGATCACCACCAACCCGTGATCGGGGCCGCGTACGTGATCAGACGGTCCCGGTTCGGGGACCGGAGCCGAGCCGAGCTCCCCCACCGCTGCTCAGTTGTCCAGGGCGTCGAAGATCAGGTTGGCCCCGGGGAGCTCCCCCGGCGACGCCGCCTGATAGCTCCAGCGCACTACTGCGTCGGGACCGGTGAGGATCAAGGCGCGCTGGGCAAACCCGCCCTCGTGCCAGACGCCGAAGGCCCGGCAGACCGCACCCTTGGGTTCGAAGTCTGAGAGCTGCTCGATGGTCACGCCGAGTCGCTCGCGAAACGCAGTCTGGGAGTAGGTGGCGTCGCAGGAGACGGCGTAGAGCACCGCGCCCCGGTCGTGCAGGTCGCCCAGGACCTCCTCATAGAGGTTGAGCTGATCGGTGCAGACGGGACTGAACGCGAACGGGTAGAAGACCAGCACCGTGGTCGTGCCCTGCAGGTCAGCCTCGGTGAAGTCACGGTCGTCGGCTCGTTTGAGCGCAAACCGCGGAGCCGGTTGCCCGGCTGCGATCACCGGCGCAGGCCGAGCTCGCGGATCAGCGACCGATACCGTTCGAGGTCGCTGCCCTGCAGATACTTGAGGAAGCGGCGCCGGCGTCCGACGAGCATCAGCAGCCCGCGCCGTGAGTGATGGTCCTTGCCGTGAGCCCGCAGGTGCTCGGTGAGCTCGTTGATGCGCTCGGTCAGCAGCGCGACCTGGACCTCGGTCTTGCCGGTATCGGTCGGACTGTTGCCGAATTTGGCCGTGATCTCGGCTTTTCTCTCCTGGGTCAGGGACACGCGGCCGGTCAGGCTAGCAGAGGGCCCGCGCCGTCAGCCGCAGAGCCCGCGCGTGCGGCGCACGTCATCGTGCATCTGCGCGACCAGGGCCTCGACGGACTCAAAGCGCCGCTCCCCCCGCAGCCGGTCCAGGAACTCAACCGTCAAAAGCTGGCCGTAGAGATCGACCTCGCGATCGAGCAGGTAGGCCTCAACGAGTACCGAGCGCCCGGTGCCGAATGTGGGGCGCACACCGACGCTGACCGCCGCGCAGGCACCGTCGGCCCGCGCCGCGTAGACGCCGTGGCCAGGACAGACCAGGCGCTCGTCGGGGATCAGGTTGGCGGTGGGAAAGCCCAGCGTGCGTCCGCGCCGGTCGCCGGTCACGACCTCACCGCGCAGCGAGAACGGGGCGCCCAGGAAACGGCTGGCGTGGCCCACGTCACCGGCCAGGACCAGGGCGCGGATGTGGCTTGAGGAGACGATCTCCCCGTCGAACTCCACCATCTCCACCACCGAGGTGCCAAAGCGGCGATCGGCGGCCAGCAACTCGGTATCCCCGGCCGCTCGGTGCCCAAAGCGAAAGTTCTCGCCCACCGAGACGTGCTCAGCTTGCAGCCGTGCGATCAGCACGTCGTCGATGAAGGCCTGCGGGGTCTGGGCGGCAAAGCTCTGGTCGAAGGGGATCACGACCAACTCCTGCACGCCGAGACCTTCGATCAGGGTCGCCTTGGCCTCCAGGCTGGTGAGCAGCTTGGGGGCGGCCTCAGGGCGGATCACGGCCAGCGGATGGGGCTCGAAGGTCAGCACGGTGTCGCTGCCCGCGATCACCCGGCGGTGACCGAGGTGTACGCCGTCGAACTCGCCCACGGCCACGCGGCGCGGGCGCGGCTGGGCGTCGGCGAGCGTCGTGAGCTGCACGCGGCCGAAGCCTAGTGCCTCGTTTGACAGATTCGATGGCAGCCTCGCGGCGTCTGGACGCGCCTGGAACCACCCGCTCAGCGCAGACCCACGATGGGCTTGAGCTGGTCGCCCGCCGGCCCGGGTTCGGCCAGCGCGATCAATCCATCGGCGTCGGTGAGCCGAAACACGGCGCCGTCACCGTGGGGATGACTGATCCGGGCGCCGTGTGAGGCCAGGCGAGCCGCCTCCCCTGCGAGCCTGATCTCGGGCAGGAAGGCGAGCGCTGAGACCAGCGGCACGGGCTGCACAGGGTCGGCAGCTTCGACCTCGAAGGCGCCGATCCGGGTGCGGCGCAGCTGCTCGCAGTAGGCGTCACCGAGCTCGCTGATCAGACTGCGCACGTAGGTACCCGACGAGCACTCGACTACGAAGCCCCGACGCTCTGAGTCTCGCCAGACCTCCTCGAAGCGGTGGACCTCGACCTCACGCTCGGGCGGCTCGACGGCAATCCCAGCCCGAGCCAGCGAGTAGGCGCGCCGCCCTCCGACCTTGACGGCCGAGAACGCCGGCGGGCGCTGGCGCAGGCGCCCGGTCGGTAGGACCAGTTCCCCGGCCGGTACGACGCCGGTGGCGAGGATCTCCCCGTCGGGGTCGCCCGTGCTGGAGACCGCGCCAAAGCGGGCGGTGACCTCGTAGCGCTTGGGTAGGGCCATGAAGAAGCGCTGGGCGCGGGTGGCACGGCCTACGAGCACGAGCAGCAGGCCGGTGGCAAAGGGGTCCAGAGTCCCGGCGTGCCCCACCTTGACCTTGCCTGGGAGCGCCCGGCGGACTGAAGCCACGACGTCGTGTGAGGTAACGCCGGCCGGCTTGTCGCACAAGAGGACGTAGTCCTCGTGGTGACGTGGCCGGACGGTCTCCTCCGCTCAGAGCTGCGCGGCCAGCTGCTCGCGTAGGAAGCGCACCAGCTCGTGGTCGTCTAGCCCGGTGGTGAAGCCGGCCGCCTGGCGGTGGCCCCCTCCCCCCTGGGCCCGTGCGATGGCCGAGACGTCGATTCGCTTGTCACTGGCCCGCAGCGACACCTTGCGCAGATCGGTCCGCCCGTCGCCCATGCGGGCGCGGACCAGGGCGGCCACGGCCGTGCCCTCCACCGCACGCAGGTGATCGATGACGCCCTCGGAGTAGCTCTCCTCCGCATCGGACTCCTGAAAGTCTGAGGCGCTGAGCTGGGTCATGGTCAGGCGGCCGTCGTCATAGCGCTCGACGTTGGCCAGCCCGCGCGCCAGGAGGGCCAGCTTGCCGTAGGGGACGCCCTCGTAGACCCGGCGGTAGAGGTCGTGCACAGCGACTCCGGAATCGATCAGGTCGGCGGCCATCAGATGGGCTCGGCGACCGGTGTTCTCGTACATGAAGCGCCCGGTATCGGTGATCAGCCCGACGTACAGCGCCTCGGCCACGGCCGGGCGGGGCTCCACGTCCAGCGCGCCCATCAGATCCCAGACGATCTCGGCCGTGCACGAGGCCGTGGGGACGACCAGGTTGACGGTGCCAAAGCGGGTGTTGTCGTGATGGTGGTCGATGTTCAGGATCCGGGTCCCGGGGCGGCGAAAGGCCTCGGCCGGATTGCGGTCCAGGTTGCCGCAGTCCAGGAACACAACCGTGCGCTGCTGCAGGTCGGCGGGCGGCTCTGAAACCAGTCCTCGCAGGGGGATGAAGCTGTACTCCTCGGGCAGGGGCAGATCCTGAGGGGAGATGAACATCACGCAGTCCTTGCCGAGCGCGGAGAGGATGCCCTGCATCCCCACCAGCGAGCCGATCGCGTCGCCGTCGGGATTCTCGTGGGTGATCACGACCAGCTTGTCGGCTGCGCGCAGATCGGCCAGGATCAGGTCACGGCCGCCCCGGTCACCGTTGGTGATCACGCTCACCGCCTTCGTGCTCGAGTAGCTCGTTGATGCGCATCCCGCGATCGACTGACTCGTCGTACTCAAAGCTCAGCGACGGCGTGTGCTTGAGCGTCAGTTCCGTGGCCAGGTGCCGCTGCAGGAAGCCGTGCGCGGAGCGCAGCCCGGCCAGGCTCTCGGAGCGGGTGGCCTCGTCGCCGAGCACGCTCACATAGACCCGGGCATGGCGCAGGTCGGGGCTGGTCTTGACTCCGGTCACAGTTACGAACCCTACGCGCGGATCCTTGAGATCGCTCGCTATGGCGTCGCTGAGGACGGCTCTCATGGCCTCGTCCACGCGGCGCATTCGGCCTCCGGGCATCCTACCCGCCCAGATCTTGCACCGAGGCGACCAGGCGCTGCACGCGGGCGCCATCCGGGCACCGAGCCAGGACCCAGCGCTCGAGCTCATCGCCAGCCGCGCTCAGCCGGCGCAGGCTACCTCCCGTCAAGGCGACGGTCAGGGTGGCCCGCTGCCACAGGTCCTGGTGATCAGTCTCGGCCACGGCGGCGCCAAGTCGGCCGCGCAGCTGAGCCTTGATCGAGGACAGCTCCTTGCGCTTGGCCTTCAGATCATGAACGTCGGAGAAATGCAGCTCGATCACGAACACCTCGACGAAGCCGCCGCGCGCCGCCACGGCCGCGTCGCTCAGGCGAGCTCGCGCTCGACCTGGCGGGTGGCGTAGGTCTCGAGCACGTCGCCGTCCTTGACGTCGGCGTAGTCACGCAGCACGACTCCACAGTCAAAGCCCGACGCCACCTCCCGCGCGTCCTCGTTGAAGCGGCGCAGGCTGGCGATCTCGCCGTCGTAGACGACGGTGCCGTCGCGAACCAGACGGACCTTCGACCCGCGGGTGATGCGGCCCTCGGTGACATGGCAGCCGGC
Organism: Actinomycetota bacterium; assembly: GCA_030948805.1. Taxonomy (GTDB): domain Bacteria; phylum Actinomycetota; class Thermoleophilia; order Solirubrobacterales; family Solirubrobacteraceae; genus Palsa-465. The sequence continues at coordinate 9,392 of JALYZQ010000261.1, forward strand.
AATCGTGCCGACGCGCGAAGCCCGGAAGATCTGGCGCACCTCGGCCGAGCCGAGCGCCTCCTCGACCTCCTCGGGGGCGAGCATGCCCTGCATGGCGCTGCGCAGCTCCTCAATGGCGCGGTAGATGACCGAGTAGTGCCGGATCTCCACCCCTTCGCGCTCCGCCACGGCGCGGGCGTCGCCCACCGGCCGCACGTTGAAGGACAGGATCACCGCGCTGGAGGCGGCGGCCAGCATCACGTCTGACTCGGTGACCGCGCCGACGGCGCGGCGAATGACGTTGACCGACACCTCATCCTGAGGCAGCTTGGCGATCTCGTCCTCGATCGCCTCCAGGCTCCCGGCCACGTCGGCCTTGAGCACCAGGTTGAGCTCCTGCAGGTCAGAGCCGAAGATGTTCTCCAGCGAAACTCGCTTGCCGCTGCCCACGCGAGCCAGCGACTCGGCCTTCAGGCGCGTCGCCCGTTCACCGGCCAGCTGACGCGCCCGGCGCTCGTGCTCGACGACCCGGACGTGCTCACCGGCCTCGGGCACGCTGTCGAATCCCAGCACCTCGACGGGCTCGCCGGGAAGCGCCTGGCCGATTCGGTTGCCCAGATAGTCGTGCATCGCGCGGACCCGGCCCCACTGGGCGCCGGCCACCAGCGCGTCGCCGACCTCCAGCGTGCCGCGGTTGACCAGGATCGTCACCACCGGACCACGCCCCGGATCGAGCTTTGACTCGATCACGGTGCCCGACGCGGCTGCGCTGGGGTTCGCCCGCAGCTCCTCGACCTCGGCCATCACGGTGATCGTCTCCAGCAGATCCTCTAGGCCCTGACGGGTCTTGGCCGACACGTCCACGAACTCGGTGTCGCCGCCCCACTGCACGGGCTGCAGGCCCAGCTGGGTCATCTCGGTTCGCACACGGTCGGGCTGTGCGCCCTCCTTGTCGACCTTGTTGACGGCGACCAGCATGGGGACGCCCGCATCCTTGGCGTGGTCGACGGCCTCTTGGGTCTGGGGCTTTACCCCGTCATCGGCGGCGACCACGATCACCGCGATGTCGGTCACCTTGGCCCCGCGGGCGCGCATGGCCGTGAAGGCCTCGTGACCCGGGGTGTCCAGGAAGGTGATCGTCTTGCCATCGCGGTTGACTTGGTAGGCGCCGATGTGCTGGGTGATCCCGCCCGCCTCACCGGCCGCGACCTGGGTCTCCCGGATGGCGTCCAGAAGGGACGTCTTGCCGTGGTCCACGTGGCCCATGATCGTGACCACGGGAGGTCGCTCGAGGAGATCCTCGTCGGCGTCGTCGAACACCGGCTCGGCGATCTCCTCATCCTCGGAGTGGACGATCTCGACCTCCTTGTCGAGCTCGGAGGCCAGCAGCTGGATGGAGTCGTCAGACAAGGTCTGGGTCAGCGTCTTCATCTCCCCCAGAGCCATGAGCTTCTTCATGACTTCCGGGACGGGGACGTTGAGGTACTCGGCCACATCCTTGACGGTGGATCCGGAGTTGATCTGGATTGCGCTCGGTTCGACGACAGCGGTCTGCGACGGACGCGACTCGGCCTCTTCGTCATAGACGCCACGACGGCGCCGGCCCCGGCGCTGACGGCGCGGCGGTTGGTTTGACTGCGGCGGTCCACCGCCCTGAGCCCGGCGTGAGGCCTGGCTGTCTATGACCACCCGGCGCCGGCCACCGGCGTTACCCGGCGCGCGCTCGCCCTGGCGGGAGTCACGGGTTGGGCGCTTGTGCGCGGCATCAGCGTTTTCGCCGTCGCCGCCGGCTCCGTCCTGCGGGGCGGTCTCGGGGGCGGCGTTGGTG
>JALYZQ010000179.1 GCA_030948805.1 Actinomycetota bacterium
GCCCACGCGTGGCGCAAGCGGCCCTACACGGTGGCCAATTTCGTGGCCAGCGTAGACGGGCGGGCGAGCTTCGCCGGGCGCTCGGGGCCCTTGGGCGATGACGGAGACAAGGCCTTGTTCACCGCTCTGCGAGCACAGGCCGACGCTGTACTGGTGGGCACCAACACGCTCGCCACCGAGCGCTACGGTCGCCTGATCCCCGACCCGGAGGTCCGGGCGCGCCGCCGCTCCGCCGGCCGGCGCCCCGAGCCCATCCTCTGCACAGCGACCCGGAGCGGAAAGCTGCCCCTGGACATTCCTGTGTTCGCCGAACCGGAGGCCGAGATCGTCGTCTTCACGGGCGCGAAGGTGAGCCTGGGTCCGGTCGCGGCCCGCGTTGACGTGGTGCGGACCGAAGCTGGAAAACTGAGCTTCACCACGGCGCTGGCCGAACTGCGGGCGCAGCGGGACATCCGCGCGTTGCTCTGTGAGGGTGGGCCGACCGTGTTGGGGGCGCTGGTGCGGGAGCAAGCGCTCGATGAGCTGTTTCTGACCGTGACCGCCAAGCTGGCCGGCGGAGGCGCGGCTCCGGCGATCACCAGCGGGCCGGCGCTGCCCGAGCTGGCGCCCGCGGAGCTGGCCGGGGTGCTGGAGCGAGCGGGAACGCTGTTTTTGCGCTACCGCAGCCAGATTTAAGGTTTGCCCATACCCGCGGGGTGCGACAATGGTCAATAGTGCACGGCTTGCCGCAAGCAGCCGTCGGTCTGACCGACGCGGAAGCCGTTGCGGCGCTTGTCGAAGCGCGCCAGCGAACCGAAGCCCTGGTGGCCCCGGTCTCGGACTCAGACCTCGAGCGCGTTCACTCGCCGCTGATGAGTCCCCTGGTCTGGGACCTGGCTCACATCGCCGCCTACGAAGATCTCTGGTTCGTGCACCGCCACGGCGACCGTCCGCTGCTGCACGAGGAGCTGACCGAGGTCTATGACGCTTTTGAGACGCCTCGCTCGGGCCGGGGTGAGCTGCCCCTGCTCGGACCGCGGCAAGCCCGGGAGTACCTGGCCGAGGTTCGCGAACGCACCCTTGACGTGATCGCCGAGCGTGGTCTGGGCGACGGGGTGATCGCCGAGCTGGTCCTCCGCCACGAGCATCAGCACAACGAGACCATGCTCCAGACGCTGGCCCTGGCGCGGCTGGAGGGCTATGAGGCGCCGGGCCCGGCCCCGGCGAGAACACCGCCAACGACCTTCAGCGGTCTCGAACTGGCCACAGTCCCCGGCGGCGAGTGCACGATCGGCGCTGAGCGCCACGGCTTTGCCTATGACAACGAACGGCCGCGCCATCGCACCGATGTGCGCGATTACCTGATCGGGCGCACGCCGATCACCAACGCGACGTATCTGACGTTCGTGGAGGGGGGTGGTTATGAGCGGCGCGAGTGGTGGTCTGACGAAGGCTGGGCCTGGAAGGAGGACTACGACATCACCCGACCAGGCGGGTGGACGCCGGACCTCAGGGGCGAGTGGCTCCTGTCGGGGCTCACGCCACTGCACCCCCACCAGCCCGTCGTCCACATCTCCTGGTTCGAGGCCGACGCCTTCACGCGAGCGCACGACCTCCGCCTCCCGACCGAGGTCGAGTGGGAAAAGGCGGCGACCTGGGACCAGGAGCTGGGACGGGCCCGTCCCATGCCGTGGGGCGACGAAACCGGCGTGTCGGGAGTCCACGCCAACGTCGACCAGCGAGGCGGCGGACCGGCGCCGGCGGGCGCCTACCCCGCGGGGGCGTCACCGCACGGATGCCTGGGGATGATCGGTGACGTCTGGGAGTGGACGGCGAGTGACTTCGCCGGCTACCCGGGGTTTGAGCCGTTCCCCTACCGGGAGTACTCCGAGGTCTTCTTCGGCTCGGAGTACAGGACCTTGCGCGGTGGATCCTGGGCCACCCGGCCGCGCGTCGGCACGGCGACGTTTCGCAACTGGGACTACCCCGAGCGGCGCCAGATCTTCGCCGGGCTGCGGGTGGCCGGAGACGTCGCGTGAAGTCCGGGCCCGACACGGCCGATGTACAGGTCGACTACTGGCTGACCGAGGATGACGAGCGGTCGCTGGCCAACGACGTCCTGGACGGCCTGACCAAGCCCTTCAAGGAGCTGGCTCCCAAGCACTTCTACGACGCCCGGGGCTCAGAGCTGTTTGAGCGCATCAGCGAGCTGCCCGAGTACTACCCGACGCGCACGGAGCTGGCCATCCTGCGCGAGCACGCCGCCGAAGTCGTCGCCCTCGGCGACGCCGAGGAGCTGGTCGAGCTGGGCTCCGGAGCTTCCGCCAAGGCCCGCCTCCTGCTCGACGCGATGGATCAGGGGGGCCATCTGCGCCGCTATATCC
>JALYZQ010000188.1 GCA_030948805.1 Actinomycetota bacterium
GTCCGGGAGAAGTACGCGGCTGCGGCCGCAGCCGCGGCGCAGGGGTCCGCCGCCGGCTGCTGCAGCCCCGCTGACGAGACGGGCCGCTTCGGCTCGGCTCTCTATACGGGCATCGATGATCAGAGCGCGCCCCAGGGTGCCCTGAGCGCGTCGCTGGGATGTGGGGTCCCGACCGCGGTGGCGGACCTACACGAGGGAGAGACCGTCCTTGACCTGGGCTCAGGCGCTGGAGCGGACGTTCTCATCTCCGCCCGCCGCGTCGGCCCAGCGGGCCGGGTGATCGGAGTCGATATGACTGATGAGATGCTCGGTTTAGCCCGCCAGAACGCAGCGGAGGCCGGAGTGGAGAACGTCGAGTTCGTGAAGGGCTATCTCGAAGAGCTACCGCTCCCGGACGCAAGCGTTGACGTCGTGCTCTCCAACTGTGTGATCAATCTCGCCGCCGACAAGCAGCGAGTACTTCGGGAGGCCGCCCGAGTGCTCAGGCCAGGAGGGCGATTCGCCGTATCGGATGTGATCGCCGATCAGGCCATGGACGAGGCGACCCGGGCGGACATGGCGGGCTGGACCGGCTGTATCGCCGGCGCGCTTACGGAGCCTGAGTTCCGCGCCGCGCTGCTCTCCGCAGGCCTTGAAGCCACCGAGGTCCGCGAGACCCACCGGGTGCATGAGTACGCCGCCGCCGCGATCATTCGCGCGCGCAAGCCGACCGCATAGCATCACGCCATGAGCCCGGCCTACCGCGAGGGTGTGTACGAGCTCGGGGATTCTCTGTACGCGTATCTGCAGCCCGACGGGGGTTGGGGTCAGAGCAACGCCGGGTTGATCGTCGACGGTGAGCACAGCCTGCTCGTCGACACGCTGTTCGACCGGCGGCTGACCGAGCGGATGCTGACCGCGATGCGGCGGGCGGCACTGGCCGCCCAGAGCATCGACGTGCTGGTCAACACGCACGCCAACGGCGATCACACCTACGGCAACCAGCTCGTCGCCGGGGCTCAGATAATCGCCTCCCAGCGCACGGCAGATGAGATGTCAGAGCTTCCCCCGGCGGCCTTCGCCGCTCTGGCCGAGAATGCGCCCCAGATGGGCGAGGTCGGGGCCTTCTTCTCCAACTGCTTCGGGGCGTTTGACTTCACCGGGCTCGAGCTGACACTGCCCACCGAGACCTTCTCCGGCGAGGTGTCACTGACCGTGGGTGACAAGGAGGTTTCCCTGATCGAGGTCGGTCCTGCCCACACCCGAGGTGACACGCTCGTCCTGCTGCCCGCCCAGCGCGTTCTCTTCTCCGGCGACATCCTCTTTCACGGCGGTCATCCGATCGCCTGGGCGGGCCCGGTCTCCAACTGGATCAATGCCTGCGATCGCATCCTGGCCATGGACATCGAGGTGATAGTGCCTGGCCACGGGCCGCTGGCCGACAAGTCAGCCGTGGCGGAGCTCAAGGCCTACTTCGAGTACCTCTACGACCACGGGCGCCGGCTACACGGCGAGGGCCTGAGCCCGGTCGGAGCCGCGCGCAAGCTGTCGATGGACCGCTGGGCGCAATGGGGCGAGGGTGAGCGACTGGCCGTCAATCTGGCCACGATCTTCCGCGAGCTGGACGGTGATACACAGCCCGCCAACCCGCTGCTGGCCTTCGAGCAGATGGCTGAGCTGTGGCGGGCCGAGAACTGAGCAGCGATCGTCGCGCTCAGTGCTCGAACACGTACTCCGCCCAATCCGCGAAGCGTCGGTAGCCAATCTCGGCGTAGATCCGGTTTGAGGTTGGGTTGTCCAGATCGGTGAACAGCATGCAGCCGCGGGCGCCCGCGTGCAGGGCCTCGCGGCTCACCTCGGCCACGGCCATGCCGGCATAGCCGCGGCGGCGGCGCTCGGGGGGCGTGTACACCGGACCGATCCTGACGATGCCGGCCACACGCGGTGAGACGGCGACTAAGGAGACAGCCCCACCGTCGTCCCACACGAACACCGCGTCGTGGTCCAGCCGGGCGTCGACCATCGCCTCGGCGTCGTTGGCGTCCTGATGCGACGTCTCGGTGATGAACGCTTGCCACCAGGTGATGAGCCGGTCGCGCTCACTGTGCTCGGCGTGGCGCAGCCGGCCGGAGGGCGGTCGGGCCGGATCGAGAACTCGCTGCAGCGAGTGCATGGCCATGCTTCGCCCCAGCCGCGCCGTGCCCCCCACCCCCCGTTGCCATCCAGCGGCCAGTGCGCAGACCGTGGCCGGCGGTCCGTTGACGCCCGGAAGGCCGGGATCTTCGCGCAACCAGGCCTCGAGCATGGGCTCGGTCTCGTGCTCGGAGAGCTCAGTGGTGATCAGCGAACGCGGCGGCGTCCTGATCGCGGCCGCGGTGACCGTGCCGTCGCCGTCCAGCTGGCAGCCGAATACCGGGCGCACGTGGGCATAGCGCCCCTCGAGGATGGCCAGCAGGATCGTGGCCAGGACATTGGCCTGCGGTCGCGACTCGATGAATTGCCCGGCCCGGGCTTGGAACGCGGCGGCGTCGGCTGTGAGCACGAAGGACACCGCGCTCATGATGCCAGCGGGGAGCGGGCCAACGGCGGCCAATAGGATCCGCGACGGCTAATGACGCCCGCTCCACCAGCGCTACCGGTGCTCTGGCAGCTCCAGCTCTCGCACTACAACGAGAAGGTGCGCTGGGCGCTGGATTACAAGCGCATCCCTCACCGCCGCCGTTCGCTGCTGCCCGGTGTGCACGTACTTGTGGCGCGTCACCTCACTCCGGGCAGCGAGACCACCCCGGTGCTCACCCTCGATGGGCGCAGCATCGGCGACTCAACCCAGATTCTCGCCGCCCTGGAGGAGCGCTTTCCGCAGCCGCCCCTTTACCCCTCAGATCCCCAGCAGCGCGCGCGGACCCTGGAGCTGGAGGATTTCTTTGACGAGCGGCTCGGCCCCCACGTCCGGCGGGGCGTCTACGAGGTCCTACTCGACAAGCCGGGCCTGGTCGTGCCCATGTTCACCAACGATCAGCCGCCAGCTGCCCGGCTGCTCTTCCGCGCCACGTTCCCGATGCTGCGGACCGTGATGCGGCGCAAGCTGCGAATCAATCGTGATGCCGCCGAGCGCAGCCGCGCGGCGACAGTGACGGCCATGGACCGGCTGGAGGCGGAGTTGGGTCCGAGCGGCTACCTGGTCGGCGACGGCTTCAGCGCGGCCGATCTGACCGCTGCAGCGCTCTTCTATCCCGTTGTGCGCCCGCCCGAGTTCCCCTATCCACTGGTCGCCGAAGTACCCGAGCGCGGACGGGAGTTCCTGGAATCACTGGCCTCCCGGCCCGGAGGCCGGTGGGTCACCGAGATCTACGCCCGCCACCGGCGCGCCGGCCGACTTGTCGGCGTTGCTCTCGGCCGGGAAGCGCTCGGCCGCGGACGCAGCGAGTGAGATCAGCGCCGCCCCGACGGACCGGGCGTCGTCGATCAACCGGTCGCGCTCGCGCCACACGGCATCGGTCTCCTCATCGATGTTGCGCAGCGTGGCCTTGGCTTCCTCAGTGAGGGCCACGGCGTTGGAGGCCGCGTTGGCGATGCAGCGGTCGGCCTGCTCCTGAGCCAGCCGGGTGGTCTCGTGGGCCTGGTCATGGGCCACGACCAGGATCGACGCCGTCTGCTCACCCAGCCGCTCGATCTCCTCGGTGATGGATGGTTGGGGGGGAACGGCCCGCAGCTCCTCAAGCTCGCGTTCGAGCTCGGCGATCCGTGCGTCAACGGCCACCCGGTTGTAGCCCAGTCGGCCGACCGGGAAGGCCAGCTCATCCTCGGACTCGAGCGGCGAGCCGGCCTCTGGTCCAAGCGTGTCGGGTCCCAGGGGGTCGGGCTGGTGCAAGTCCGGCGGGCGCGGCGTGGCGCGCAGGCCCAGGTCGTGCTCGGCACCGGAGACTTCGCCCACCACGTCGTGCTCCTCATCTGACCCGGCGCCCGGATCGAGCGCGAACTGGTCGATCCGGCCTCGGTCCAGGTTGGACAGAGCCTTGCTGATCCGGCCCCCCAGGTCGGCCAGGCGAGCCCCGACGGGACGGGGGAGCTGATGCTCCTCGGTGTGCTGCTCCTCTGCGAGCGACTCGGCCGGCCCGTCTTGGTAGTAGCTCATGACCCTCTCCTGCTCTCTGGCTTGCGGACGAGGGGGCTTTCGCCGGTCGGACCGCTATCCCTGTCGCCTGCAAGAGCGCCTTCAGGGCTGCCGTGGCGGATCTTCTGTCATATCGACAGAAAATCCGCCTCGACTCCCCGGGCCAGCCGATCGC
>JALYZQ010000190.1 GCA_030948805.1 Actinomycetota bacterium
TTCCGGGACCGCTTCCCGCTCGATGAGAACTCGCTGGTGGAGATCGACCTCTACAGCGACCTGTGCTACGAGATGGCCGACGGGATGCACCTCCGCTCGGAGCTCGCACCGTTCTTCGTCGACATGAACCGGACCCGAACTGGGGCCGACGAGGGCGAGCTCCCCCATCATCTGACAAACCCGGCGCACGAGTACTACACCATTGAGGACAGCCTGATGCTGCGCAAGCCATACACGCCGCAGGAGCAGGAAGAGGTCCTGGCCTACTACGACCTCTACCACGGCCTCCTCGACCGCCTGATCGACCGCATGCGCCGAGAGCGCGGCTACGCACTTCTCTTTGACTGCCACTCGATGACCTCGACCGGACTCGGCCGGGTGCAGGACACGGGCGAGCAGCGCGCCGACTTCGTGGCCGGGACGCTGGACGGCACTTCTGCCCATGGGGCGATCATCGACTCGTTCATCACCACGCTACGCGGCGAGGCCAGTGGGCACGGACTCGGCCTGACGGTCGCCCGCGACGTTCCCTACTCCGGCGGCTTTATCACCCGCAACCACCATGATCCCGAAGGGCACGTTCACGTCCTGCAGCTAGAAGTGGCGATGGACGCCTACATGTACGAGGCCGTCGCGCCGGCTCCAAAGCGCTACGCGCTCAAGCGTCCCCGCCTCCGTATCGTCCGCCGCGCCGTTCAAGCGGCTTTTCGCGCCGCCGCCGAAGCGGCCGAGCGGATCTACCACTGAGCGCCCGGTGGCTCTCCGGGGGCGCCACCGCCTGTGCTCCCGCTCGAGGAGGCCGGACTCGCCTCTTTGAGTTTGCGTAGTCTTGTTTGGTGAGCACAGGAACCGAACCAGCGAAATGACCGCGGCGATCTTCAACCTCAATCATCCGGCGCATACGGTGCACTGGCATTTCTTCTCAATGTCGGTCTCGAATGTCGTGGTGATCGTGGCGATGCTGGTGGTGTTCGTGGTCGCGATCCTGGCCCCGTTCCCAGGCCACGGCGGATCTGATCGATGAGCGCTTCTCCGCGGCGGTCATGGACTTCGAGGGCGCGGGAACGGACGGTTGCGGCGTTGCCGCCGGAGAAGCTGCTGCCTGATAGCCAGCCCGCGTATATGGGGTCGTGGATCTACATCTTCGGGGTGCTGTCACTCACCTCACTGGTGGTGATCATCGTCTCCGGCTCGATCCTGTCGCTCAAGGGGCCGGGGTGGTGGCATTTCACGGGTATCGGCCACTTCTTCAACGGCATCCACATGTGGTCGGTCGAGTTGTTCTTCTTCTTCATGGTCATCCACTTGTGGGGGAAGTACTGGATGGCGGCGTGGCGGGGCGGTCGCGCTCGGGTGTGGATGACCGGCGCGGTCGCGTTCGTGGTCGCGATCCCGTGCGCGTTGACCGGCTATGTCTCACAGCAGAACTTCGACTCCCAGTTCATCTCCGCGCAAGCCAAGGATGCGATGAACGCCGCCGGGATCGGCTCGTTCTTCAACCTGACGAACTTCGGACAGATGTACAGCTACCACGTTTTCCTGCTCCCGCTCGTGGTCGTCGGGATAGTGGCGGCACATGTCCTCCTGGTACGCAAGCACGGGATCGTGCCGCCATTCCAGCTCGCCGACACCGGCGCCAAGACTGAGTCTGCCGCCGACGTTGCGACCGGCTCCCCCGCGAAGCCGACGCCGTGAGTCGGGAGAGCCGTCGACGTGAGGATGAGGCCTACCGCGAGTGGAAGGGCGCCTACCGCCCCTACGACATTCTCAGGGAAGCGACGATCGCGCTCGGGGTGGTGCTGGCGCTTGCCGTGGGGCTGACGATCCTCTTCTCCTCGCCCGACGATCCGCCGAGCACGGTCAAGCAGTGGTCGCGCACCGATCCGGTCGACTTCGTCACCACCGCGACCACCGAGCTCGATGGCTCGAGCACCACCGGCAGCTACGGTCCGCCCTATAACCACAACTCCGATGGCCAGCACATCGCCTTCATCTATCTGGCCAAGTGGCTGGGGGTGAGCCACCCGATCAACACCGCCCAGGATTTCGTGCTCGCGCCGCTGCGCTCGCTCACGAGCCAGCCATCACTGCAAAGAGCGATCACGAGCTACACGAGGGCGCCAGCCAACACCCAGACCGGGTGGACCAGCGCCTACGAAACCGCGCTGGCAAAGGCCTCGGCAAGTCCGAGCGGCTCTATCTCGGTCAAGCCCGGCAACTACGGGCCGCTCCCGACCATGATGGGCTCGCTACTGACTTTCGCCCAGTCCGGCGGGCTTGACGGCGCGCTTTTGACCAGTCGGCAGTTCTACCAGACTGACTACACCAAACCGCTGCTGTTCATGGCCGACGGAGGCGTGCTCACCAAGCGCGCGGAGTCCGAGCATCTGCTCGGCACCCAGTGGGGAATGATGAACGAGACCGGCAGCTACCCGGGGCAGGTGTGGCTGTGGCTCTACACCTTCTGGTATCAGATAAGTCCGTTCTCGACCTCGGCCAACGCCGACATCCTCGTGATGGGCGTTATGGGCGTGCTCACCCTCGCGTTGATCCTGATCCCGTTCCTGCCCGGCGTCCGAGATCTCCCTCGTCGGATCCCGATCTACAAGCAGATCTGGCGCGAGCACTACCGCGCAGCACCGAGGCGCCGCGGCATCGATAACCGAACCGCTTCGTGAAGTGAAGCCCGAACCGCTCGTACCTACGCGACCCGGGCGGTCGGAGAGGAAGCCGTGACTGCCGGACTGCTCTCCACGGCATCGCGCAGGGCCTTCTCACGCGGGTCATCGCGGAGATGGTGCCCAAGCCGGTTGGGCGCGTAAGCGAAGCTCAGCTGGCGGTCGGGATCGGCGAAGGCAAATGACCCGCCGGCTCCGGGATGACCGAAGGCTCGCGGGCTGGAGCCGAAGGCGAAGCGCTCGCTGGGCCGACTGAAGCCCAGAGCGAACGAAGCCTGGGTCATGAGCACCCGGTCGCGTGGGGACGCGCTCGGCGCGCGCGGGGGGGCGCTCAGCTCGTCCAGGGTCCGAGGCGAGAGACCAAGCGTCCTGCCACCGGTGGCCAGTTCGCTGTAGGCCCTGGCCACGCTGCGCACCTGCCCGATTCCGCCCCCGGCGGGGATCTCCACCGCCCGGTACTCCGGCGCATCCAGTCCGGCCGTGCTGCGCAGCTTGGGATTGGCGAACACACGCGCGGTCAGTGAGGCCGGGTTCAGAAAAGCGGTCAGCATGCGCGGCGGCATCCCCCGGGGGTGAAGCAGAGCCGCGAGCACACCGGACCCCTGGATCGAGGCCACCCGGGCGCCAGCCTGTTCGTCGTTGAGGCCGAAGTAGAACTCCAGGTCCAGAGGCGCGGCAATCTCCTCGGCGAAGAACCGCCCCAGCGACCGGTGCTCCGGATCCACCCGCCTGATCAGCTCGCTCTCATACCAGCCGAGGCTGAGGGCGTGGTAGCCCTGATAGGCACCTGGCTCCCAGGCCGGACGCTGGGCGGCCAGCAGGGTGGCCAGGCCGTCCAGGTCCGCCAGCTTGGCAGCGTCCAGCGGCTCGTCGATGGCGCACAGGCCCGCCTGGTGAGACAGGAGCTGACGAACGGTGATCTGGGCCTTGCCGTGGTGCGCGAACTGCGGCCAGTAGGTGGCAACCGGGGCGTCGTAGTCCAGCAGCCCGCGAGAATGGGCCAGCGCCACCGTCATCGCGGCCAGGCCCTTGGACGTCGAGTACACCATGACCAGCGTGTCGCGCTCCCAGGGACGGCCGTGGGCGTCGCGGTATCCGCCCCACAGATCGACGACGCATTCACCGCGCAGATAGGCCGCGCACGCCGCTCCCAGCTCTCCTCGCCGCCGGAAGTTGGCTTCAAACGCCTCGCGGACCGCTTCGAAGCCGGGTGCCGTGAACCCGCCGATCACTGTCGCCCCGCCTCCTCGGGCTCGGACACGACGAGACGCAGGGAGCCGTCATAGCTGGTCAGCTCGCGCAGGTGCCCGTGCCGAGCGTCCCACTCCCCTGAAGCAACGGCGTCCTGGAGGCGGTCGACGATCGCTTCCTCGACCCCGGGCTCTAGCAGCGCCCACATGGACTGAGATGCGCGAACGGCGGGATCGAGCAGGCACTCGGGCCGGTTCCAGAAGGCCTCAAAGAAGCCGTCTTGGCAGTCACTGGGCGTGGGGATCGATTCCACCCGGGTGCGGCCGCCGAGCGCCTCGGTGATCCGTGGCAGCGAGGGAAAGCGCGGACGCTCGATGGCCAGCCCGGGGGCCAGGAACTCCTGTTGCCAGGCCACCAGCGCCGCCAGCTCGCAGGTCAGGATCACCACCGGACCACGGGCCACGCGGCGCAGCTCGGTCAGCCCGACCTCCGCGGTGTCCCAGTGATGGAGGGTGAAGCAGGCCATGGCGGCGTCCACTGAGCCATCATCGAAGGGCAGTGCCTCGGCGCGGGCGGCGATCGCGGGAGCGGCGTGGGCCGGGCGCTGGCCACGCATCGTGGCACTGGGCTCGACCGCCAGCACCCAGCAATCCTCGGGCTCGTAGGAGCCGGCGCCGGCCCCTACGTTGAGCACGGTCCGCGCCGGACCGAGGGCGGCGTGGATCCGCTCGGCGATCCGCGGGTCGGCGCGACGGTAGCGCGCATAGGTCTGCCCGTGCTGGTCGTAATCCACCCGCAGCATCCCGGAAACCTAGCCGTTGGCGGCCGACCTGACAGCATCGGGTCGTGGCTCTGATCGAGGTCGACACTCCGCACGGCCCGGCGCGGGTGCACCTGCGCGTAGCGGCCCAGCCGAAAGGCGCGCTGATCCTCGGCCACGGCGCCGGCGGCGGGATCGCCGCCCGGGATCTACAGGCAGCCGGCGAGGTCGCCCTCGATCGGGGGCTCTCAACCGCATTCGTGGAGCAGCCGTACCGGGTCGCAGGACGGCGAGCCCCAGCTCCGGGGCCCCGGCTAGACGCCGCCTGGAACGCCGTGATCGCCCAGCTCGCGGGTGATCAGCTCTCGGGTTTGCCGCTCATCTTGGGGGGACGCTCTCTGGGTGCTCGGGTGGCCTGCCGCACGGCAGACGCACACGGAGCCGTGGGCGTGCTGTGCCTGGCCTTTCCGCTCCTACCTCCGCGTCGGGCCCGATCGCCCAGACCGCCCGAGAGCCGAATCGCGGAGCTGGAGGCTGTCTCTGCCCCCACGCTCGTGGTCCAGGGCAAGCGCGATCCGTTCGGGCTGCCATCCCCTGGACCTCGGCGTCGGGTGGTGGTCGTGTCCGGGGACCACAGCCTGCGTAGCGACCTGCCTGGCGTAGCTCAGGCCGTCGGGGACTGGCTGGATACCGTGCCGGCGTGGACCCCGGTAGCTTGAGAACCGTGGCCGAGCTATGCCCCTGGCTTTCCTCCGAGCCGCCCGGCCCTGCTGGACAGCTTGGGCAGCGGAGAGGCGCCGCGGTGACGGGCCGCTGGGGACAGCTGGCCGGGCTGCTTGCGCTGATCGTCATGTGCGCTGGCTGCGGAACCTCAAATCGTCTCTTCGGTCCCGTGCAGCACACTCCGGCCGCCCCGGCCCACATCGCCGGCGGGGCTCCGAGCCGCATCGCCGTCGTGGTCATGGAGAACGAGGAGTACAGCAACATCATCGGCTCACGAGCGACGCCCTACATCAACTCACTGGCCCGTCGCTACGCCCTGGTCAGCTCCATGTTCGCCGTCTCGCATCCCTCGCTACCCAACTACCTGGCGCTCACCGGCGGCTCGACCTTCTCGATCAGCAGCGACTGCACCAACTGCACGGTCAGAGCCTTCGGACTGGGCCAGCAGCTCTCAGCCGGACGCATCCCCTGGAAGGCCTATATGGAGGGTCTGCCTCGTCCGTGCTTCGGGGGCGCGCAGGCCGGCGGCTACGCCAAGAAGCACAACCCGTTCATCTATTACTCGCCCCCGCCCGGCTGCTCGCACGTGGTCGCCCTGTCGCAGCTGGCCGTCGACGAGCGCGGCCACGCGTTGCCGCGCTTTGTCTGGATCACGCCCAACCTATGTCACGACATGCACGACTGCTCCCCGGCTACGGGCGACCGCTTCCTGTCCTCCCTGCTTCCGCCACTGCTCAGCGCGCTCGGCCGCCGAGGTCTTCTGATCCTCACGTGGGACGAGGGCACCAGTGACCAGGGCTGCTGCCGGCTGGCTCACGGCGGCCACGTGGTCACGATCCTGGCCGGCTCCGGGGCCCGCCGAGGGGCGCAGCTGCGCACGCCGGTCGACCACTACTCGACCCTGCAGACGATCGAAGATCTATTCAAGCTCCGCCGGCTGCGCGGCGCGGCCTGTGCCTGTACGCCATCGCTGGCTCCCCTGCTGGCCCGCCGGACGCGTAGGGCGATCAGGACGAGCTGACCGGCTCTGACTCGGGCGCATCGCTGAGCTCGAACGTCGGACCGAAGCTGATGCGCATGAGTGCGCCGCCTCCCGGGGCATTGGCGGCCGCAACGAAGCCGCCGTGGGCATCGGCCGCCTGACGCACGATGGCCAGGCCCAGACCGGAGCCCGGCTTGGAACGCGCATCGCGAGCCCGATGGAAGCGATCGAAGACGAACGGCAGGTCCTCCTCGTGAAAGCCCGGGCCGTGGTCGCGGACGCCGAGCACTCCATCGCGGAGACTGACCTCGATCGAAGACCCTGGCGGGCTCCACTTCACCGCGTTGTCGAGCAGGTTGGCCACCGCCCTGGCTACCCGGTCGGCCTCGCCCCGGACCAGCGTCGGCTCAAGGCTCGAAGCGACAGCCAGCTGCGGCGCGCGACGCCGGGCTCGCTCCACCGCCGCGCAGACGATCTCATCGACGCGCACGTCTCCGGGCTCGGCGCTGGGCTTAGCCCCGCGGGCCAGCTCCACGACGTCTGCCACCAGCGCGGTGAGCTCGTCGAGCTCCTCGATGACGTCGATGCGCAGCGCCTCACGGTCCTCGGTCGAGAGCAGCTTCTCATCACGCATGAGCTGCAGGTTGGCGCGGATGGTGGCAATCGGGGTCCGCAGCTCATGCGACGCGTCGGCAACCAGGTTGCGCTGGGCCTGGACCGATTCCTCCAGAGCGTCGAGCGTGCGGTTGAAGGTCTGGCCGAGCCGGGCCAGCTCGTCGTTGCCGTGCACGGCCAGGCGCTGGGCGTCCAGGCGCTCCGGATTGATGGCGATGGCCTCGGTCTCACGGGTGAAGCGGGCGATCGGAGCCAGCGCGGTACGGGCGACCAAGAGCCCCAGGACACCGGCTAGCAGGATCCCGGCAGCTGAGATCAGCACCAGCAGCAGCAACTGACTGTCCAGCGCATTGTTGACGTCGCGCAGGGGTAGTGCCACGAGCAGCGCACCCCGGTACCCCGCCCCCGTGGCCAGCACGCGGATGTCGTGTCCCTTCACGTTCATGTCCGCGTAGTACTGGCCCCGACCCCGGCGCCCCAGTGCCCGCGCGCGGGCGTCGACCGGGATGCGCGCGGAGCCCGTCGGGGCGCACACACGGCCGTCGGCACGAACCAGCATGGCCGCACCCGCGGCGCCGCCAAAGGCCGGGCCGCCCCGGTCCTGCAGCCCGAGGCCCAGGTCGCAATCGTCGGGATCCGGCGCCGCTCGGCGCTCTGTCTGACCGCTAAATCCGCGCCCGGTCAGAGCGGGCGCGAGCGACCCCCCAACCGGGCCTCCCCTGCCGTCGGGATTGGGTAGTCGACGCCCGCCGGGGCCAATTCCGACGCCAGCCAGAACCGAGTGAGCGATGCCCTGCAGCGACTGGTCCACTTGGCCCTTGAGCTCTGACCGGGTGCCCTCGAACGCCGAGACGGTTACGGCCAGCACGGCCAGCGCCACCGCGACTCCCGCCGCCAAGCCAAGGCGCACTCGCAGACTCGGGCGTGAACCGCGCCGGCGCCACCACCACCGCCGCGCATCCTCCCCAGCCCGCCCGGGCCCCTCCACGTTCACCGCGAGGCCGGCGGCTCGCGCAGGGCGTACCCCACCCCGCGCACGGTGTGAATCAGGGGACGGGACCCGGCGTCCTCGAGCTTGCGCCGCAGGTACCCGACGTAGACGCGCAGCGCGTTGGAGGTCGGCCCGAAGTCATAGCCCCACACCCGGTCGTAGATCAAGCTGTGGGGAAGCACCCGGCGCGGATTGAGCATCAGCAGCTCCAGCAGCTGGTACTCAGTGCGCGTCAGCTCGACGAAGCTGTCGGCCACCGTCACTCCATGCCGCGAGGGATCGAGCTTGAGCTCGCCGAAGGACAGGCCACCGTCGACGTCACCCTCACCCCCGGCGCGGCGCAACAGAGCGCGCAGACGGGCCTTGAGCTCATCCACGTCAAACGGCTTGACCAGGTAGTCATCGGCGCCGGCGTCGAGCCCGTCGATGCGATCGGAGACGGCGTCCCGCGCGGTCAGCATCAGCACCGGCACGCGGTTACCCTCCCGCCGCAGCAGGCGGCAGACCTCCAGTCCGTCGATGTCAGGCAGCCCGATGTCCAGCACCATGGCATCAGGAACGCTGCCGGCCACCTCCGACAGGGCGCTGGCACCGGTCTCGGCAAGCCGCACGTCATAGCCCGACAAGGTCAGGGCACGCCGCAGTACGTCGCGCAGTCCGCGATCATCGTCGACCACCAACAGTCGCATGGCGGCATTGTCGCCGGTTTTCGAACCGACGGACGATCTTCCTACGTCCGGCTTATCCAGCTCCGCGCGCCGGCTGCTGCTCTCGCAAAACGGCGCCGAGGATCCCGTTGACGAAGCCGGGGGCGTCGGCGCCACAGAAGTGCTTGGCCGTCTCCACTGCTTCGTCAATGGCGCCTTCGGGCGCGATGGCCTGCCGGCCGGGCAGCTCATCGGCATGGAGCATCTCCGCCAGGGCAACGCGCAGGATCGAGCGCTCCACGGGAGCGATGCGCTCCAGGGACCATCCGCTGGCGTGGACGCGGATCAGCTCATCGAGCTCGGGCTGGTGCGCGCGAACCAGGTCGGCCAGTGACCGGGTGAAGGCCAGTACGTCGCCGCTGAGCACATCATCGAGGCCGCGGTCCAGCAGGTCGCTCTGGTACAGCGCCCAGACGGCGGCGCGCCGCTGCTCGGTTCTACGCACGCGACACGTACGCGCCTGAGCGCGTGTCAACCCGTACGGCGTCCCCGATATTGACGAACAGAGGAACCTGGATCCGCGCGCCGGTCTCCAGCACCGCGGGCTTGGTCCCGCCCCCCGACGCCGTGTCCCCGCGGACGCCCGGTTCGGTCTGTGCGACGGTCAGGTCGATCGCGCTGGGAAGCTGGACATCTGCTGGTTCGTCGTCGACGTAGAGGAGCTCCACCTCGTCTGAGTCCTTCATCCACCGCAGCGCATCGCTGAGCGCGCCCTCCGGGATCGTCAGCTGCTCATAGCTCTCGGAGTCCATGAAGTGTGCGTCTGATCCGTCACGGTAGAGGAACTGCATCCGCCGCACCTCGGTGCGCACGGGCCGGAACTTCTCCCCCGCCCTGAATGTGCGATCGATCACCGCGCCGTCGCGTGCCCGGCGCAGCTTGGTCCGCACGAACGCCCCGCCCTTTCCGGGCTTGACGTGCTGGAACTCGAGGATCTTGAACACAGTCCCCTCTACGTCGATGTGGTTCCCGTTGCGAAATTGGTTTGTCGAGATCATGCCGCGGGCCAGTGTAGTGCTCGCCGAAGCGACGCCCGGCGAGCGGCGGGATCACTCGGTGACGATCAGCCGCTTCGTCACTCCGGTCAGGATCTCGCAGCCCTCCTCCCCCACGACCACGAGATCTTCGATCCGGATCCCGAAGCGCCCGGGCAGGTAGATCCCGGGCTCGACGGTCACTACGTTGCCCGCCCTCAGGTCGTCTTCTGAGC
>JALYZQ010000193.1 GCA_030948805.1 Actinomycetota bacterium
GCTCAGTCCTGCGCACGCGCGTCAGGCACGGGAGACGTAGTCGCCCGAGCGGGTGTCGACGCGCACCAGGTCACCCACGTCTACGAACAGAGGGACCTGTATCCGGGCGCCGGTCTCGAGCACAGCCGGCTTGGTCTGACCACCCGAGGCGGTGTCGCCCCGCAGTCCGGGCTCGGTCTGGGCGACGGCCAGGTCAATGGCACTGGGCAGCTGGACATCGGCAGGCTGCTCATCGATGTAGAGAACCTCGACCTCGTCGGAGTCCTTCATGAAGCGCAGAGGGTCGGCCAGCGTGGACTCGGGGATGGCCAGCTGCTCGTAGCTCTGTGTGTCCATGAAGTGGGCGTCCGCGCCGTCGCGATAGAGAAACTGCATGCGGCGGACCTCGGTTCGCACGGCACGAAACTTCTCTCCCGCCCGGAACGTGCGGTCGATGACCGCTCCGTCACTGGTGCGCCGCAGCTTGGTGCGCACGAACGCGCCGCCCTTGCCCGGCTTAACGTGCTGAAACTCGACGATCTTGAAGATCGTCCCGTCCACGTCGATGTGGTTTCCGTTGCGAAACTGGTTGGTAGCAAGCACGAGGGTTTTGAGTCTAGAGTCAGCCGGTCACGGTGAGGGCCTTGTCCAGCGCGGTGAGGATCTCGGGCGCGCCGTCGGCGACCACAACGAGGTCCTCGATCCGCACGCCAAGAGCTCCGGGCAGATACACGCCCGGCTCGACCGTGACCACGTTGCCGGTGGCCAGGCGGTCTTCAGAGCGTCGGGACAGGCCCGGCGCCTCGTGGACCTGGAGGCCGACTCCGTGTCCAAGACCGTGGCCGAAGTGCTCCCCGTGCCCGGCCGCCTCAATGACCGCCCGGGCCGCCGCATCGACCTCCCGCCCACCGGCGCCGGCGCGCACGGCCTCCAGGCCGGTCAGCTGCGCGGCCAGGACCAGCTCATAGATCTCGCTCGCCTGGGCCGAGGCCGACCCCGCCGCGACCGTCCGTGTGCAGTCCGAGCAGTACCCCCCGAGCTCGGCCCCCCAGTCGATCACAACCAGGTCGCCGCGCCGCACCTCGACCTCACGCGGCGTGGCGTGAGGCAGCGCGCCGTGGGGACCCGCGGCCACGATCGAGTCGAAGGAGGGCCGGTCGGCACCCTCAGCCCGCATGGCCTGCTCAAGCGCCGCGGCCACGTCACGCTCGGTGCGCCCTACCAGTCCCTGCTCCAGGACGCTGGTCAGGGCGGCATCGGCCGTGCGCGCCGCCGCGTGGATGCACTCGACCTCCTCGTGCTCCTTGACCGCCCGCAGGCGCTCGACCAGACCTGCCGCGCTGACCAGCTGCACGCGGTCGGGCAGCAGCTCGCGCAACCGGCTGTGGGCGCTGACGGTGAGGTGCTCGGCGTCGAAGCCGAGGCGCAGCTCCCCGGGCGGCAGGCAATCCAGGAGCGCATCGAACAGCTCGCGTTGGGCGCGGACGCGGTCGTAGCTCGAATCGACCTCGGCCGCCGCCTGCTCGACGTAGCGAAAGTCGGTCACGAACGCGCGGGTCTGGAAACCGACCAGGGCCAGCCCGTTGCTGCCCGAGTACCCGGTCACGTAGCGGACGTTGGCCAGCGCGGTGACCAGCAGCGCATCGATGCCCGCCTCGGGCAGTAGCGCCAGCAGACGTCCTGCGCGGTCACTCATCGGCCCACAGCACCGAGCGCAGGGTCTCCAGGGCCTGGCGATAGCCAGGCGGTCCCTGTCCCGTCACCCGGCCTACACACAGGTCGGATAGGACGGAATGGCGGCGGAACTCCTCACGGGCGTCTACGTCTGAGAGATGAACCTCGACGGCCGGCAGACCGGTCAGCTCGAGCGCGTCACGGATGGCGTAGGAGTAGTGCGTCCACGCCCCGGGGTTGAGAATCAGCCCGTCGGCCATTCCCTGCAGTCGATGCAGGTGCTCGACGAACTCACCCTCGTGGTTGGTCTGAAAGAAGCGGACCTCAAGGTCGAGCTCCCCCGCGGCCTCGCTGATTCCAAGCTCCAGCTCGGTCAGGCCCCGGCCACCGTAGACGGCTGGGTCCCGGCGTCCGAGCTGGTCGAGGTTGACGCCATGCATGACCTCAATGCGGTTGCGGGCTGGCATCGCGGTCAGCTTGCCAGCTCGCGCACGGCGGTGATCAGGTCTCGCTGCGCTACCGTCATTCCCGGCTGGGCAGCGCCGGGCTGAGCCAGGAGCACAAAGGGAACCTCGCCCTCCCCCACTCGCTTCTTGTCCCGCGCCGTGGCCATCACCACGGCGTCGGGGTCCACTCCCTCCAGGGTCGTGGGGAGGCCGCGGGCGCCCAGCAGCGCCGCCACCTCCCGGCGCAATTCGTCGTTTCCGGACAGCCGCAGCGTGGCCAGCAGGCCGAGCCCGACCGCCTCCCCGTGGCGGTAGACGGCATACCGGGTCGCGGTCTCGATTGCGTGTCCGACCGTGTGGCCCAGGTTGAGCGTCTGGCGCAGCCCGGCGTCACGCTCGTCGTGGGCCACGATGCGAAGCTTGGCCTGTGCACAGGCGGCGATCAGCCGCGCGTCGGTCGGATCGTCGCCGTGGCGGATGCGCTCCCACAGGGCACCCCCCGCGATCAGCGCGGTCTTGACGACTTCGGCGTACCCTGCGGCCAGCTCAGGCGCGGGCAGGGTCTGGAGCAGGTCGGGATCGGCGATGACCGCTCGGGGCTGATGGTAGGCCCCGACATAGTTCTTGGCCTCCTCCAGGTCGACCCCCGTCTTGCCGCCGTAGGCCGAGTCCACCTGGGCCACGAGCGTGGTCGGGACCTGCACGTAGCGCACGCCGCGCTGGTAGGTCGCGGCACAGAAGCCGGCCAGGTCGCCGACCACTCCGCCCCCCAGGGCCACCACCACGTCGGCTCGTGTCATTCCCGCGCGAGCCAGCTCCGACCATACGATCTCGGCATGGGCGATCGTCTTTGACTGCTCTCCGGGCATGATCACGACGCGACCGCTGACGGGTGGCAGCCGCTCCCCGTGGATACGCCCGACTACTCCGTCGGTGACCAGAAAGCGCCGGCCCTCCACCATCGGCGGCCAGAACGCCGGAGAATTCAGCAGGCCCGGTCCGATGTACACCGGGTAGTCCCCCGAGGCGCTGGCCGCCCACAGCATTCGCCCCCGCAGCGGCATGCCCTCGGCGGCCGTGAGGACCTCGGCCACTTCGCGGGTTCGCTCATGGGGCACGACGATGTCGGCCAGCGCCTCGTAGAGCGGCTGGCGCTCGGCATACAGGCGGTCGAACTGACGACGGTCGGCCGCCAGGGGCCGTCCGGTGCCGCGGCAGCGTGCCCAGGCAGTGTCACGATCGACGTCTATCCAGATCACCAGGTGGTCGGCCAACGCGTCCCGCACGGCCGGGGAGGCCACCGCGCCGCCGCCCAGCGCCAGCACCAGCGTCTGCGGTGCTCCGAGCAGCTCGAGCGTGATGCGCTCCTCGGCGGCCCTGAACGCAGGCTCCCCATCTTGGGCGAAGACGCGATCGATCGACTTGCCCAGCCGCTGCTCGACTATCCGGTCGATGTCCAGCGCCTCACCGCCGAGTGCCCGCGCGGCGCACCGGGCGGCGGTTGACTTGCCGGCCCCCATGAAGCCGATCATGGCCACAACACGGCGCGGCGCGGCAGCGCCGGCGGGGCCCGCTAGCTCCGTGGCCATCCGATTCGCCGCCGGTAAGCGTCGACGGCGCCGCACACGTCGTCTAGATGGTCGCCGCCGAACTTGCGCCGGTAGGCGTCGGCCAGAACGAAGGCGACCATCGCCTCGCCGACCACCCCTGCGGCGGGCACGGTGCAGGAGTCCGTGCGCTCGCGCAGCGCCTCGGCGGGCTCATGGGTGGCGATGTCGACCGAGCGCAGTGGCTTGGTCAGGGTAGGTAGCGGCTTCATCGCCCCTCGCACGACCAGCGGCTCGCCCGTCGTCATCCCCCCCTCGACTCCACCCGCACGATTCGTGTGGCGCACATAGCCGCGCTCTGACTCATAGAAGATCTCATCGTGGGCCTGACTGCCGGGGAGCCCGGCCACTTCGAGTCCGTCTCCGATCGAGACCGCCTTGACGGCCTGGATCGAGAGCATGGCTTGACCGAGCAGGCCGTCCAGGCGCTCGCGCCAGGAGACGTGGGATCCGAGCCCCGGCACGAGGCCAAAGGCGCGCACCTCGAACACGCCACCCAGGGACTCGTTGGCTTTGCGCAGGCGGTTGATCTCGGCCACCATGGCACGGCTGGCCTCACGGTCCAGACAGCGCACCGGCGATTCATCCACGGCGCCGAAGTCAGCCGGGGCCAGGTCATCACGGCGAGGCGCGTTGACCGAGGTGATCTGCAGCACGTGCGAGAACACGCTCACGCCCAGCGCGGCCAGAAAGGCCTTGGCTATCGCTCCGCCGGCCACTCGCGCCGCTGTCTCTCGGGCGCTGGCTCGCTCCAACACATCGCGGACGTCGCTCAGGCCGTACTTCTGGGTGCCGGCCAGGTCGGCGTGACCGGGACGGGGAAGATGAACCTCCTCGGCGGCGGCTCCGACCGGCCACGGGTTCATTCTCTCCTCCCAGTTGGCGTAGTCGCGGTTTAGGATCTGGAGCGCGATCGGCCCTCCAAGCGTGCGCCCGTGCCGGACACCGCCTGTGACCTTCACCTGGTCGCGCTCGATCTTCATCCGCCCGCCGCGTCCATGTCCAAGCTGTCGGCGGCCCAGATCGCGATCGATCGCGTCGCGTTCCAGCAACAGGCCGGCGGGCATCCCCTCGACGATGCAGGTCAGGCCGGGCCCGTGGGACTCGCCGGCGGTGATCAGGTTGAGCACGTCGCTACTCCTTCGACGGCGACGGCGGCGGCGACGGCGACGGCAGCGACGGCGGCGACGGCGCGGACTCGGCTGGGGACTCCTGCGCGTTGATTCCGGGGACTCGGTGCCCGGTTCCCTCACACCACGGGCAGCGCACCTCATGTGCCTCGCCGCCCAGCCCGGAGGTCAGCTTGCCGGTTCCCCGGCAGGGCATGCAGGTGTCGACTGGAGGCTGTGGGCCGGTCTCGCTCATGGCGTAGGCGCGATCATCGCTCGCCACCTTACGGATCGATGCCGGTGACCGGATTGTCGAGTCCCGCCGCCGCGCGCATCGCCTCAAGCGGCGCCCGCCGCCCGGTGAAGCGCTCGAAGCTGAGGGCTCCCTGGGCGACCAGGATCTCGAGCCCGTCCACCGCGGGCACGCCCTGCTCCTGAGCGGCTGCCGTGAGCGCCGTGCCGTTCGCGGTGTAGACGAGATCGGCCACGCAGCCGTACCCGGTCAGGTCGGCCACGGTGATCGGCAGGCCGTCCAACGACGGCGAGCCATCTAGTCCCACCGCCGTGCAGTTGACCAGCACGTCGGCCGGTCCGGCCTCGGTGACGGGTGTGCCCCCGAGCTCGTCGCAAAGCCGTCGGGCCCGGTCGGGCGTGCGGTTCCAGACCTCGACGTTGGCCGCTCCGGCGTCGCGCAGAGCCCAGACCGCGGCGCGCGCGCTCCCCCCGGCCCCCAGCACGAGCACCCGTGCGCCGGTCACCGGTACGGGGAGCACTGAAATGAGGGCCGGAGCGTCGGTGTTGTCGGCGGTGATCGTGTCCCCGGGATCGAACGTGAGCGTGTTGGCAGCCCCGATCTCCAGCGCTCGCTCGGTGGGTTCGGTGGCCAGCTTCAGCGCGGCTTGCTTGTGGGGAATGGTCACGTTGACCCCCCGAAAGCCGGCAGCGGGCAGCGCTGGCAGCAGCTCGGGCCAGAGCTCGGGTGAGACCGGCAGCAGCTGGTAGCGCCATTCAGTCAGGCCGGCCGCCGCCAGGGCGGCGTTGTGGATCGCCGGGGAGCGGCTGTGCGCCACCGGCCAGCCCACGACACCGAGGCGCATGCCGACCGCGCCACCATGCTCGGCCCCCATGCGAGCGCTCAGCAGTGCCTCGACTGATACTTGCGGCCCAGAGCCAGGAACTGCGAGTAGCTGGTCGCGAACACGCTGTTGCGCCGGCATGGCGTGGCGAAGAAGTACAGATATCGAGTGCGGGCTGGATGAGCGGCGGCCTGGATCGACGCCAGCCCGGGATTGTCGATCGGCGTGGGCGGCAATCCAGGGTGCGTCCGCGTGTTGTAGGGCGAGGCCGAGTGCAGCTGAGACACGGTCAGCGGTCGGGTGAAGTTACCGGTGGCGTACTGAGTGGTGGAGTCCAGCCCCAACAGCATCCCGTTGGCCAGGCGGTTGTAGATGACCGAGGCCACGAGCGGCCGGTCATGGGTGGTGGGCGTCTCGGCCTCGATCAGCGACGCGATCTTCAACACCTCATACGGGGTCAGGCGCTTGCGGCGGGCATAGCTGAGGTTGACGTGGCCGAACTGGGTCTTGAACGTCTTGAGCTGGTCTGAGACCAGCGCCGAGACCTTCACCGGGTCGATCAGCTGGTAGGTGTCGGGGAACAGAAAGCCCTCCAGCGACGCGGGCCGGTGATGCAGGCCGTAGGAGCGCAAGTTCAGCAGCGGCGAGGAGCGTGTGGCGGCAAGGTAGTTGCCGGGCACGTGTTGGGCGTGCAGCAGAGCGCTGATCTGGGCACGGCGGCGGCCCTCGGCGATCGTCAGGTCAGTGACCTTGGCCGCCGGAGGCGCAGTGGTGAGCTTGGCCAGCACGGCGCCGTAGCTCATACCCCGCTCCAAGTGGTAGAGCCCGGCGCGTAGACCGCTGCGCTGTCCCGACAGCGTGGCCCGTAGCTGGAAGAAGAAGCTCGAGGCGACGACGCCGTCACGGGCCAGGAGGTCGCCGATCTGGCTCGAGGTGGCGTGCGCGGGAACGATCACCGTCACTCGACCGTGAGGAGACGTGCCAAAGGGCTCAAACAGGGCGACCAGAAACCAGATCAGGAGGCCGGCCAGCGCCAGGGCGATTACAGACAGCACCCGACCCAGCCGCGAGTGGCCTGAGCGCGGGCGCCGGCTGCCGGCACGTGAGCGGGCGGTTCGCGCCCGCGGGGCGCGAACCGGC
>JALYZQ010000244.1 GCA_030948805.1 Actinomycetota bacterium
GCTCAGTGCCGGCCAGCTCGCCGTCCACGATCGCCGCCAGTACATCGCCGGCCAAGCGGCGCTCGGTGTCACCGGCCACGCGTCCGCGCAGCAGCTCCAGGGCCACGATGGTCACCGCCTGATGCAGGGTGAGGCGGTCGAAGTCGCTCAGTGGGCCGCTGTCCTTGATGGCCACCAGCCAGGCCTCCGGAACGCGCTCGACCCCTCCCCGGCTGGACCCCGGGACGCCGTCTGCGGCTACCGGGAGGGCCAGGGCCCGGTCGGCGCCATCGCCCAGTGCGGGGATGAAGGCCCGCGCCTGGCGACGGCGTGCCCGTTCGCAGACCTCGGTCCGCAGCAGTTGTGCCGTCTCGGCCTCCACCGGCCGCCGGAATGCCCGCTGGGCGAGCGGCTCGCCGCGGGCGTCATACACCAGCACCGCAGCCCCGATCAGTGTCGACAGGGTCGCCGCCAGCGCATCCAGGCCACGTTCGGAGAGCACGATCCGCTCCAGCCGCTCATGGGCGGCCAGCGCGCGTCGCAACACCGCGTACTGCTCGTTGACGAGCTTGGTGAAAGCCGCTTCGGTGACGGCGATGAACGGGACGTCGTAGGGGACCTCGAATACGGGGAAGTCGCGGTCAGACGCCGCCTGCAGCAGGGCCGCAGGCACCGACGCGTGACGGAAGCCCACGCCGAAGCCCAGCCCGCTGAGGTGGTGATCGGCGAGCCGATGGATGAACTCACGCTGCTGCTCGTCGGAGTCCAGCAGCATCCCCGTGCTCAGCAGCAGCTCACCGCCCGACAGCCAGCGCGTCGGATCCTCGAGCTCTGAGATGTGCACCCAGCGCACGGGCAGTTCCAGCGACGGCTCGCCCGTGAGCAGGCGCACATCGAGACCGTTGAGCAGCTCCTTGACGGTGAGCATCCCGCCGACCCCGGTCCCGCAGCCCGCCGATCAGGCCGAAGGCCGAGCTCGGGCCGCGGGGCGCTGATCCCGGGGGTCCGTACCTGAGGCGTGAGCGCTCATCCGCTCCCCCGCCTCGGTCAGCACCGGCCTCAGCACAGCTTCGATCTCCTCGAACTGCTTGGGGCCGGCGATCAGCGGGGGCGAGAGCTGGATCACCGGATCGCCCCGATCATCGGCGCGGCAGATCAGACCGCGCCGGTAGAGCTCGCCGGACAAA
The DNA here is from genome assembly GCA_030948805.1 of Actinomycetota bacterium. Taxonomy (GTDB): domain Bacteria; phylum Actinomycetota; class Thermoleophilia; order Solirubrobacterales; family Solirubrobacteraceae; genus Palsa-465. The sequence goes on from JALYZQ010000244.1 coordinate 1,167, forward strand.
AAGCCGCGCAGCAGCGTCTCTGACTCCTCGTCGGACCACTGCTCATCGGTGTCCTGGTCCTTGACCAGCTCGATGGCGTTGAAGTAGCCCGCGCCGCGAACGTCGCCGACGATGGGGATGTCGCGCAGCGACTCGAGCATCTCCCGGAACGGACCTTCGTTGTTACGCACGTTCTCGATGATGCCCTCGCGCTCGATCACCTCGAGGTTGGCCAGCGCCACGGCAGCGCATATGGGGTGCCCGGCGAAGGTGAAGCCGTGGGTGAAGCTCTCTGTGCCGTGCATGAACGGCTCGGCCACCCGATCGGAAACGATCACCGCTCCCATCGGGGCATAGGCGCTGGTCAGGCCCTTGGCCGTGGTGATGATGTCGGGCTGGTAGTCATAGCGGTGGGCGCCGAACCACTCGCCCAGGCGACCCCAGGCGCAGATCACCTCGTCGGAGATCATCAGCACGTCGTACTCGTCGCAGATCTCACGCACGCGCTGGAAGTAGCCGTCGGGCGGGGGCAGGCAGCCGCCGGCGTTCTGGACCGGCTCCATGATGACCGCGCCCACGGTGTCGGGACCCTCGAACTCGATCCGTGTCGCCACGGCCTCAGCCAGCTCCGAGGCGTCCATGCCGTGGGGCAAACGGAAGGTGTTCGTGTTGGCCACATGACAACCGCCGGGCGTGAGCGGCTCAAACGGCTCGCGCAGGCTGGTGATCCCGGTGGCCGAGAGAGCGCCGAGGCTGGTCCCGTGGTAGGCGATGTCGCGGGCGATCACCTTGGTCTTGTTGGGCTTGCCGGTGACCTTGTGGTATTGGCGGCTGAGCTTGAGCGCAGACTCGACAGCCTCACTGCCACCGCTGGTGAAGAACACGCGATTTAGGTCTCCAGGGGCCAGGGCGGCGATCCGGGCGGACAGCTCGATCGCGCGGGGGTGAGCGTAGGACCAGTTGGTGAAGAAGCCCAGCTCCTTGGCCTGATCAGCCCCGGCCTGGGCGATGTCAGCGCGGCCGTGTCCGACATTGACGCAGAACAGCGCCGACAGGCCGTCGAGATACCGGTTGCCGTGCTCGTCATAGACGTAGCAGCCCTCGCCACGCACGATGATCGGGATCTCATGATCCTGGTAGGCCGACATGCGTGTGAAGTGCATCCACAGATGACGGCGTCCGAGCTCCTGGAGGGAGCTTTGCCCCGTCCCAACTGCTTCCTCGGTGCTAGCCATGGGTCCTCTCCTCTTCAAGATCTTCTCGTAGGCCGTTTTGTACAAATGTATCCGCCGTTGAGCGCTCGCTCAATTGGCCACAACGGCGAATTGGGTCATTCCCGTTGTACGACGTGGCTTGGGATAGCGTTCTCGGCGTGTTGAATCACTACCGCCTGGGTCGGGGCGAGCCGCTGGTCCTGATTCACGGCATCGGCAGCCGCTGGCAGATGTGGGAGCCGGTGCTCGGTGACCTGGTCACCCGCCACGAGGTGATCGCGCTGGACCTGCCGGGATTCGGGATCTCCCCGATGCCACCACCCGGAACCCCGCCCGGACCGGCATCCCTGGTCTCGCTCGTGCTCGAGTTCCTGGACGGCCTTGGCATCCATGAGCCCCACGCGGCCGGCAACTCGCTCGGCGGTCTGATCGTGCTGGAGATGGCCCGTCAGGGTCGCGTGCGCTCGGCCACGGCTCTGTCTCCGGCGGGCTTCGCGAGCCGTTTTGAGACGGCCGTGACTCGGGCCCTGTTGCTGACGTCGGTCCGCGTGGCCCGGGCGCTGGCCGGCCACGCTGAGCGGCTGCTGGCCACCCCGACGGCGCGCCAGCTGGCCCTGAACGCGTTTATGGCCCGACCGGCCAACCTCTCTGTCTCGGAGGCGGCCGGCAGCGTGCGGGCGCTGGCCGCGGCGCCCTGGTTCGACGCCACCCTGCCCACGCTTGCGCCGATGCTGTTCAGCGGGGGCGAGGGGATCGCGGTCCCAACCACTGTGGCCTGGGGTGACAAGGACCGTGTCCTGCCGCCACGCCAGTCCGCCCGGGCGGCCAAAGCCATCCCCAGCGCGCGCGTGCTCAGCCTGGAAGGCTGCGGACACGTCCCCACCTACGACGACCCCGACCGGGTCGCCCGGATACTGCTGCAACGCACGGGCGCGGGCTAACCGCGGCAAAGGACGGCTCTGGGCGCGAGAGCGGTTACGCCGCGGCCGGCGCCGGCAGGGATCCCTGCGCGCCAGGCCCGGGCCGGGCTGCCCGCACCGGGGCGGGGGTCAGCCAGGCGGCGAACAGGACCAAGGCGAAGGCCAGGAACTCGATTCCCAGCGTGAGCGGGTGACCGGACAGCGGATCGCCGAAGACGATGATCCCGCCGACTATGCCCGAGACGTTGGCGGCGGTGCCGGTCACGGCTATGACGGGCACCGCGTCGCCGTCCTGCAGGCCCTTGGCCGAGCTGTAGAAGGCCGCCACTGAGGCGATCAGCGTGACCGCGGTCCATGGACTGAGCAGCCCGACGAACCCATGCGAGCCGACCATCCCGGAGATCGCCTTGATCGACACGTCAGAGACGCCGAACAGGATGCCCGAGGCGGCTCCCAGCATGAATCCGTGGTGCTGGGCCGGGGCGCCGATCCGAGGACCCATGATGAGCAGAGTCCCCGCCACCAGCAGAACCGCCTCAAAGGCGATCATCCCCGGCACCGAGAACCGCGAGTGGGCCCCGTGCACCGCCGGAAGGCTGAGGGCGAGCAACAACAGGCCAACCGCGGTCAGGCCGATTCCCAACCACTGCCGCCGTGAGATGGCTAGCCCGAAGGTCCGCTCAGCCAGGATGGCCAGCAGCACAACGCCGCCGGCCAGCACTGCCTGAACCAGGGACAGCGGCGCCAGGGCCATGGCCAGAACGTGGAAGATCCACGCCGCTGCGGCGATCAGCATCCCCAGCGCGAACAGCCGCGAGGAGAACAGGGCCTTGGCCGAGCGCAGCGGGTGACGCATGTCCACGGGAGTCGCGGCGCGGGCGCCACGATGCTTGAACAGGAAGCCGATGCTGGTGGTCAGGGCGCAGACGAGCGCGAAGAAGATGCCGAGCAGAGGGGTCATAGTGGAGTTAGGGGTGAGGGGCGGGCAAAAGAGGCCGGTGTCCCACTGTTCTCGGCACTCTGCGGCGGCGCTGTTAGCGATAGGCCCGGTTGTCCATTCTCAGCTGGACACCGGCCCGCAGAACCATCTTTCCCTGCTGAAACGGTGACGAACCCGCATAAATTTCAGATATGGACCGACCACTGCTGATGATCGACATCGATGGGGTGATTTCTCTGTTCGGCTTTGATCCCCAGCGGCCTCCCGACGGACGCTTCGTTTCGGTCGATGGGATCGTCCACTGGCTGTCCACCGAGGCCGGAGCGGCCCTGCGTGAGCTGGCCGAGCAGTTCGCGCTGGTCTGGTGCAGTGGGTGGGAGGACAAGGCCGATGAGCACCTACCGTTCGTCCTTGGCGTCCCCGCCGGGATCCCGCATCTGGTCTTTGCCGGCGATCAGGAGTATCAGGGCCGCCACTGGAAGCTGGCCGCGATTGACCGCTTCGCCGGCCCGGGCCGGGCGCTGGCCTGGATCGACGACGGCCACGACGAGACCTGCCACGCCTGGGCAAGGGAGCGAACCGGACCCACCCTGCTGGTGAGCACCGATCCGGCCACCGGCCTGACGGCGTCGGCGGCGGCCCGGCTGTCGGATTGGGCGAGGGAGCTGCCGAGCGCCTAGAACTCGCCGTGGCGCCCAGCGCCGGCCCGAAAGCGCTCCAGCCCAGCTTGGGCCTCGAGCAGCGAGCGGCCGCCGTGCTCGAGCTCCACCACCAGCGCATCGGCTTCGGTCAACCCTTCCTGCTCAAGGGCCGACAGCCGATCCTCGCGCAGGCAGGTCTGGGGAAACCGGGTCAGCGCCTCGGCCAGCTCCAGAGCGGCCGGCAGGCTCTGGCCGGGGGCGACGACGCGGTTGACCAACCCGATCCGCTCCGCCTCCGCCGCACCCACCGCCCGACCGGTGAGGATCATGTCCATCGCCCGGCTGGCGCCGATCAGGCGGGGCAGCCGCACCGTGCCGCCGTCGATCAGGGGCACGCCCCAGCGGCGGCAGAACACCCCCAGCACCGCGTCCTCTTCGGCCACGCGCAGGTCGCACCACAGGGCCAGCTCGAGCCCTCCGGCCACGGCGGGTCCGGCGATCGCGGCGATCACGGGCTTGGACAGCCGCAGCCGAGTCGGCCCCATCGGCCCGTCACCGTCGACGGCGACCCGGTTACCGGCTTCGGTGCCCGCGACCTTGAGATCGGCGCCGGCACAGAACACGCCCCCCTCGCCGTGCAGCACCGCCACGGCTGCGTCATCGTCAGCTTCGAAGGCACGAAATGCCTCCGCCAGCGCGGCCGCCGTGGGGGCGTCGACGGCGTTGCGGCGTTCGGGCCGGTGCAGCAGCACCGTCCACACCGGGCCCTGGGCGCGAATACGCACGGCCCGGTCGTTCATCGGGCGCCCACCGCCCGGCTGACAAAGGTCCGCAGCGCCCCCAGCACCTCGGCCGTCTCAGGCCCGCGCCCCGCCACGGGAGAGAGCGGACCGACCAGCGCCTCACCGCAGCCCCCGACCAGTGCCGCCGCGGTCAGCTCGACGTTCTGGTCGGGCAGTTGACCGGCGGCGATCCCCGCGCTCAAGGTCCGCCCGATCAAGCCCGCGTAGCGCTCGCGATAGGCCAGCCGCTCGGCGTCGACAAGCGGATCAACGGGCTCGGCCATCAGTGCCCAGGCCAGACGCGGGTTGCGCAGGGCCCGTTCGGCGAACGTGGCCAGCACGGTCTCCAGTTGCGCGACGAAGGTCGAGCCGGGAGCCATGCGGGCGGCCGCGGCGCGCATCGCCTCCTCCTCGCGCGCGCACACCGAGCGAAACACCTCGACGAACAGCTCCTCCTTGGAGGCGAAGTGACGGTACAGCGTCCCCGCGGCGACGCCGGCCCGCTCGGCGATGGCCATCACCGACGCTGCCCCGTATCCCCCTTCTTCGATCAACGTCTGGGCGGCGGACAGCAATCGCTGCCGGGTAGCGACGCTTGTGGCCGACATCAGGGCGCTTCCGGCCCCGGATCGGCGAACGGCGCGTCGCGGGCATGCACGGCGGCCCGGAAACCGTCCCGGGCGGCTTGGGCCTGAAAGGCGTAGCCCTCGGGCGTGTGACGAGCGATGCCGTCGAGCAGCGTGCCCACGGTCTGGCTGGCGTGCAGTCCCTGGGCGTGCAGCGGCTCGTTGGCCAGCAGCTTCATCATCTGAAGCTGGTTGAGCGGCATCTGAGCGATCCGCGCCACCAGGGCCTCGGTCCGGACCTCGAGCTCCTCGGGGGCGGGGGCTTCGATGGCCAGCCCCCATTCGAGCGCCTGCGCCCCCGACAGGCAATCGCCGGTGAACAGCAGGCGCTTGGCCCGCTGCGCACCCAGCCGGTAGGCCCACATAGAGGTCGTCGGCGAGCCCCACACGCGCGCCGGCGGATAGCCGATCTGGGCGTCGGCGGCAATCACCAGCAGATCCGAGCACAGGGCGAGGTCGGTTCCCCCGGCGACGCAGAAGCCCTGCACCTTGCAGACCACGGGCTTGGTGGCTCCGAGCAGCCGCATGAAGGCGCGGACATTGCGGCTCATCATCGCGAAGTCGACCATCGGATCCCAGGTACCGCGGGGATCGTGATTGGCGGCCATGACCGCGGGGGCCAGAGGCGACCCGGTCCCCCCGTCCTCTTCGCCGTGCAGGCCCATCCCCTCGGCGCTGTCGACGAGGTCATACCCCCCACAGAAGCCCTTGCCGTTTCCGGCCAGCAGGAGCACCCGCACTGCCGGGTCCAAATCGGCCTCCTCCACGCACTGCTCCAGCTCGTCGAGCAGCTCACGGGTGAGCCCGTTTCCACGCTGCGGCCGGTTGAGGGTCAGCCGCGCGATCGGCCCGTCGACCGCATACTCGATCGTGCTCACTCGGGCAGCGCGCGGTTGATGATGGCCTTCGCGTCCACCCCCGCCGGGAGCGTCCCGTAGACCCGCCCGCCGGCTCCGTCCAGCCGCTCGGCACAAAAGGCGTCGCTCACCGCCGGCGGAGCGTGGCGGACGAGCAGCGAGGCCTGCAGACCGACGGCCAGGTCCTCGACCAGCCGCCGCGCCTCGAACTGGCTGTCGTACAGGCGCTGCTCGGCACTGGCCCCCTCGGCGCCGGCGAACACCGACTGCACCCGCTCTCGCGTCCGGGTCAGGTGCTGGTCGAGCCGGCGGTCGCCCCCGCCGGCCAGCTCACACTCGGCCATGAAGGCCGGCAGTCCCTCGGGCTCGCGGATGACCGCCCGCAGGACGTCTAGGGCGGCCACGTTGCCTGAGCCCTCCCAGATCGAATTCAAGGGGGCGTCTCGGTAGAGCAGCGGCATCGCGGACTCCTCCACGAAGCCGTTGCCGCCCAGGCACTCCAGGGCCTCGCCGGCGTGAGCGACGGCGCGCTTGGAGACCCAGTACTTGGACACGGCGGTGGCAAACCGGCGCAGCGGTCCAGTCTCGGGCTCGTCGTAGCTGCGAGCCACGCGCAGGGCCGTCGCGGTGGCGGCCTCGGACTCGATGGCCAGATCGGCCAGCACGTTCTGCATCGCCGGCTGGTCGACCAGCCGCGCCCCAAACGCCGCGCGATGCCGCGTGTGGTGGATGGCCTCCAACGTCCCGCGCCGCAAGCCGGTGGTGGAACCGATCAGGCAGTCCAGCCGAGTGTGGTTGACCATCCTGATGATGGCCGGCACCCCGCGCCCCTCCTCGCCGACCAACCGCGCCTCGATCCCGCGGAACTCCACCTCTGAGGAGGGAAGGGACCGCGTGCCGAGCTTGTCCTTGAGGCGCTGAAACTCCATCCCAGGCCCGCGGGCGACCAGGAAGCAGGACAGGCCCTGCGGAGCCTGGGCCAGGACCAGGAACACATCACACGGTGGGTAGGAGCAGAACCACTTGTGGCCGTGCAGCTCGTAGACGCCGTCGCCGACCGGGTCAGCGCGGGTGATGTTGGCGCGGACGTCCGAGCCGCCCTGACGCTCGGTCATGGCCATGCCGGCCAGCGCGCCGTGCTCATAATCGGTGCTGGTGAGTCTGGGCTCCCACTCGGCCGCCAACTCCGGTGCGCTCTCCCGCAGGGCGGGAATGGCCGCGTAGGTCATGGAC
>JALYZQ010000245.1 GCA_030948805.1 Actinomycetota bacterium
ATCTTGGTCTCCGACCAGGCCTGGAGCTCGAAGTGGTGATGGATCGGGGCCATCAGGAACACGCGCTTGCGAAAGGTCTGAAACGAGAACACCTGGATGACCACCGACAGGACCTCGAGCACGAAGATCCCCCCCAGCAGGATCAGCAGGACCTCGGTCTTGGTCATGATGGCCAGCCCGGCGATCGCCCCGCCCAGGCCCAGCGAGCCGGTGTCGCCCATGAAGATGCTGGCCGGGAAGCTGTTGAACCACAGAAAGCCGATGCAGGCTCCGACCAGGCAGGAGGCCACGAAGGTCAGGTTGTAGTCGCCGTTGGTGATGAAGGTGATGCCGAGATAGGCCAGCAGGGTGATGGCCGCGCACCCCGCGGCCAGGCCGTCCAGCCCGTCGGTGAAGTTGACCGCCGTCGTCGTGCCGGCCACGACCAGGTAGATGAAGACCGGATACAGCGGGCCGAGGTCGATCGTCACATCGACGAAGCGGACCTGAACGGTGGGCGCGATGCCAGCCTTGTAGCGCGCCACCCACCACAGGCCGACGGAGATCAGCACCGTGACCACCAGCTTGGTCCGGGCCCGCAACCCCAGCGAGCGGCGCTTGATGATCTTGGTGTAGTCATCGGCGAAGCCGAGCAACGCGCAGGCGACGCTGGCCCCGAACACGCCCATGGACTGCCAATCGCGCTTGGACAGGACGAGGAAGGGCACGGCCATGGCGGCGAAGATGATCACCCCGCCCATGGTGGGCGTGCCCGCCTTGGTCTGATGTCCGGCCGGCCCCTCCTCGCGAATGTTCTGTCCGAACTCCCGCCGGCGCAGGAACTCAATGAACCTGGGGCTGAGAAACAGGCACATCAGCAAGGAGGCGGTCCCGGCGATCAGCACCCGGCCTGAGAGCGAACCAGCCATGGTTTAAGCCGTGGCCTCCTGGGTCAGCGCGTCGCAGACCAGCTTCAGGCCCACGCCCAGTGAGCCCTTGATCAGGACTACGTCCCCGGGCTCGAGCAGCTCAGGGACGATCGCCGCCGCCTCGGCCGCATCGGCGACCGGCAGGGCCTCACCGTCGAAGTGATCGGCGATGGCCGCGGCCAACGGACCGACGGAGACCAGCAGATCCACCCCGGCCCGCTGCACCAGCTCCCCCATTTGCTCGTGGTAGCTGCGGGCTGCGGGGCCGAGCTCCAGCATGTCGCCCAGCACGGCCACCCGGCGGGTCGCCCCGTCGCGCTGCGCGGTGTCGGCCAGGTCAGTGAGGGCGGCGCGCACGGACATCGGGTTGGCGTTGTAGCAGCCGTCGATGACCTTTATCCCCCCGGCCAGGGCCAGGTTCTCCCCACGCCCGGCGCTCAGGGCGAGCTCCACGCGGCCCGCGGGGGTGACTCCGACGGCCCGCGCAGCCGCCACCGCGGCCAGCAGGTCGGTGCGCAGGTGGGCTTGGCGAAACGAGACCTCGAGCTCGATCCGCTGCTCTCCGGCGGCGATCACCACCCGCTCGTCCTCCTGACGCTCGAAGTCGACCTCTCCCCCGCTCCCGAAGCTGACCGTGTGCACGTCCGGGCGGCGATGCGGCTCGAGCAGCTGCTCACCGGCCGGGACCACGGCCGTGGCGCCCGGGGCCAGCGCCGTGACCAGCTCGGCCTTGGCCGCAGCCACGTTCTCGATCGTGCCCAGCAGCTCCAGGTGCACCGGGCCGATGCTGACGATCACTCCGACGTCGGGCACGGCGATGGCGGCCAGTTCGGCGATCTGGCCGGGCCCCCGCATGGCCATCTCCAGGACCAGAACCTCGGTCTGCGGCGGGGCGGCCAGGATCTCCAGCGGAAGCCCGATCTCGGTGTTGTAGTTAGCCCGTGAGGCGCTGGTGCGCCGGTGCGGGCTCAGGATGGCACGCAGAAGGTCCTTGGTCGAGGTCTTTCCGGTCGACCCGGTGATGCCGATCACCTGAGCTCCCAGCTCCTGGCGCCATGCAGTGGCCAGGCTCTGGAGGGCGTGCAGCGGGTCGGGCACCGAGATGACCGCGCCCCCGCCGGCCTGCTGAGCGGCCGGAGCATTGGGCGGGGTCACGATCGCCCCCCAGGCCCCGGCGGCCAGCGCCGCGGCGGCGAACCCTCCGCCGTCCTGGGTAGCGCCGGGAAGGCCGACGAACAGGGCGCCGGGGCCCGCGTCGCGGGAGTCGATGGTCACGCGCTCGGGGCCGGCGATTTGGGTCGCGGCGGCCGAGAGCGTTCCGCCGGCGCCGGCGGCGACCTGCTGAGCTGTCCAGTGCTTCATGGCGAGGAGGAGCCGGTGCTCACACCGGCATGCCCTCAAGGATCTCACGGGCCACGGTCACATCGTCAAACGGGAGCTTGTGTCCGTGGGCGAACTCCTGGCCCTGCTCATGGCCCTTACCAGCGATCACCACCACGTCCCCCGGGCCAGCGAGCTCGAGCCCCCGGGTGATGGCCACCCGGCGGTCGGGGTCGTGCTCGATCGTCGCACGTTCGTTGGTGGTCATTCCAGCCAGCACCTCAGCGATGATCGCCTCGGGATCCTCGGAGCGCGGGTTGTCCGAAGTGACGATGGCCACATCGGCCAGCCGGCCGGCTATCTCCCCCATCACCGGCCGCTTGCCGCGGTCACGGTCACCACCACAGCCAAAGACAACGATCAGCCTTGCTTCAGTGAGCTGGCGGGCCGCGTTGAGTACGTTCTCCAGCGAATCCGGCGTGTGGGCGTAGTCCACCAG
>JALYZQ010000256.1 GCA_030948805.1 Actinomycetota bacterium
ACTACTGGGTGCACAGGTTCGGCTTCGGTGCTCGAACCGGCGTCGACCTACCGGGCGAGGAGCAGGGGATCGTTTTGCATCACTGGCAGTACTCGGGATCCTCGATGGGCAACCTTCCGATGGGGCAAGGGGAGTCGGTCACTCCGATGCAGATGGCCACCGCCTATTCGGCGATCGCCAACGGCGGGACCCTGCGCCCGCCCCACATCGTCGGCGCAATCGGCGGCAAGGCCCTGCCCGTGCCAGCCGGGCACCGGGTCATCTCGGCCGTCGCCGCTGCGCAGCTACGGACGATGCTGCAGGGGGTGTTTGCCGATGGCGGCACCGCGTCAGGGGCAGCCATCCCCGGCTATTGCCTCTCGGGCAAGACCGGAACGGCCAACGAGGTCATCCACGGCCGCTACTCCTCCACCGACTACGCCGCTTCATTCATCGGCTTCGTGCCCGCCAATCACCCCCAGTTGCTCGTCGCCGTCCTGGTGGATCGCCCCCACGGCGCCATCTATGGCGGCTCGGTGGCCGCGCCGGCATTCCAGAAGATTGTGGGCTGGGCGGTGCCCTACCTGGGCATTCCGCGCTGCTGAGAGGGCGCCGGGGCAAACCGCTCTCGCAGCCCAGCCAGCCGCTCATCCCACTCGGCGCCCATCTGCGCCATCCACAAGACGGCCTCCGACAGAGGCTCGGGATCGAAGCGGTAGCGAACCTCGCGCCCGGCGCGCTCACGGCTGAGCAGGCCGGCATCGCTCAGGGTGCCCAAGTGCTTCACCACCGCTTGGCGGGAGATGGGGAACCGGACGGCGAGCTCGGTCGCGGTTCGATCTGGGCCGTCGGCGAGCGCCTGCAACAGGGCGCGCCTGGTCGGATCGGCCAGCGCGCCGAACACCGCTCCGGAGGGGTCGGGGGTCGGAGGCACCGGCGCCTGTCTCAGGCGGCCACGAGCGCAGGCCCGTAGGTCCGGGCCCCGGTCCGGGATATCGGCGTTCCGACGAGGTCAAGCCGATCGAGTGGCCGCGTCTCGACGACGCGCAGCCGGGTCCCGCCTGGCACCGGCTTGAGTGTGAGTTCGACCCGGGTGGCCGGTTCCTCTCCCACCGCCCACCAGAACGCCAGCCTTGACGGGGCCTGGACATCCTCGACCCATCCTTCCCGGAGCTCCTCGCCGGTGCGGAAGCTGGCATCGCCCCCGGGGGAGAGCTGAAGTTCGACCTCCTCGGCCAGCCAGCCGGGCTCGGTGATCGTTACCCACACCTCCTCGGGGGAGGCCTCCAGGTCCAGCTCGCGCTCGATTCGATCACTCATTGCTTCCTCCTCACGCGCAATCACACGGTTGCGCGTGTGCTAGCTTGCTGACTAGATGCAACCAACGGGTTGCACGCTAGCACCCGATCCCCAAGGAGGCCTCTCATGACACTCGTGCCCATGGTCGTTGAGCAAACCGCGCGCGGCGAGCGCTCCTTCGACATCTATTCCCGTCTGCTCAACGACCGCGTGGTCTTCCTCGGAGGCGAGGTGGATGAGGACAGCGCCAACCTCATCGTGGCCCAGCTCGTGCACCTGGAGTCAGACGACCCCGAGAAGGACATCCACCTGTACATCAACTCCCCGGGGGGCTCGATCTACGCGGGCCTGGCGATCTACGACGCGATGCAGTTCATCAGGCCCGATGTTCAGACCATCTGTTACGGAGTCGCCATGTCGATGGGCTCGCTGCTGCTGAGCGCGGGAGCGCCGGGCAAGCGCATGGCGCTGCCCAACAGCCGCATCCTCATCCACCAGCCTTCAGGTGGCTATCAGGGTCAGACCAGCGACATCGAGATCCACGCTCGCGAGGTACTGGCCCTACGCAAGCGGGTGGATGAGATCTACGCCCATCACACCGGACAGTCGGTGGAGCGAGTGCATGCCGACATGGAGCGAGATCGCTTCTTCACCGGTGAGGAGGCGCTGGCCTATGGCCTGGTGGATCGGGTGATCCATCGCCGCGAGCTGACCGCGCGGGGGAGGGGGTTCGGCAGCGGCTGAGGTCGGCGCGCCAGGGCTGGTGTGCGCTGCGCCGGGGGCTTGGCTGCCGGTCTGACTCTTACAC
>JALYZQ010000048.1 GCA_030948805.1 Actinomycetota bacterium
CGCCGCTCGCAGCGCGCGCCGAGGACGCCTCCTCGAAGGCCTCGTCCTGGTCGTGGTCGGGGTTTCGGCCGCATGGAGCGGCGAGAGCGGCGTCTACTGCCTCGGAACAGCCTGCGCGATCGCTTGCCTCGATGCGGCTGTGCTGGAGTCTGGGCCCGCTGCCCGCTACCGAGCGGCTGTTCTCAGCGTCACTCGCTTGCTGGCCGCGAGCCTGTGCGGAGTGCTCGTGTTCACCTGCCTCACGCGCGCCAGCACCGGCGTGTGGCCCCACTGGGGCTCCTACTTCGAATTCATCCGCCTCTACACCACCGGGGGCTTGGGTGAGCTTTCGATAAGCGCCTGGTCACCTGGCCTGGCGCTCGGGGCGCTGTACGTGGCGTCCGCGGTCACGCTCCTCGCAGTGCTTCTCACCCGCCCGGACCTCGTCCGTGAACGGCCCGCAGCCTTTCGCGCGATCGTCGGACTGACCGCGATGGGAAGCTTGGTTTTCACCTATTTCCTGGGTCGCGCGGCCCCCAACAACCTGTTGCATGTCTCACCGCCCGCGGTGGCGTTGGTGTTCGTGTGGGCGGGAATCGCAGACGCCACGCTCATTGGCCGCCGTACGGCGGCGATGGCGCTTGCGGCGGCGATGTTCCTGGGTGGGCTCGCGGTGGCGACCGAGCGCGGCAACCTCGCCGCCAAGTACCCCCAGACCGCGCTCGCCGCGCTGCTGGGGCGTCCGCCCGGCTTCGCCACCGAGGTGCGATCACTGTGGGCGAATCCGGTCGTTGACCCCGAAGCCGCTCACGTCGCTCGGTTCATCTCCTCGCTCGGGCGGAGGCGTGCGGCTTTGGTGGTCCTCCTGAATCCATCCGTCGAAAGCGAGGCGCTGCTCCGACTGGGTCGAGGCAACGCCGTCGGCACAAGTAATCCGTGCCAGGAGTCTCTGTCCGTGCAGGGCCCCTCGCGCGTCGCGAGTGGGGCGGCGTCTTTGAGCACGGGCACCGTCCTCGTGACGAGTTCTGCGCCGGCCGACGCCCAGCGTCTGCTGCCGGTCGAGCAGTACACGCTTGCGCTAATACGATCGCGATTCAGGCTGCGACGAATCAGCGTCGACGGACGAGGCCTCGAGGCATTCGTCCTCGCTGCACAGATGCGGAGGGCAGCGGGCATGGGTGAGCCCGCGGCTCCGGGAGCCGCGAAACCGGGTGTCGGATGTGCGTAGTTCCTGCTAGGAGTCCGATGACATCTACAGCCGGCCCATCCGGCCACCGGCGGGCTCATTGAGAAACCGCCAGCTGCTGGCCGCGAACGCCTTGCCGTGACCGTCGACGCGGATCGACACGGGTGTCGATGCGACGAAGCGCGCCACAAGGAACATGGAGCCGCGAACTACCTGCACCAGTCGCAGGCCCTTCGGGAGTGCTCCGACGCCGAGCGAAGAGGGTCGTTGGTGCGCAGAGGGATCCGGCTCTGCCCCTATGGGCATGGCCACGACGTCGAGCTCACGAACACGCACGACCGGATGAACATCCACCGAGGTTTGCGGTCGGTACTGCTTGAACGTGACGACGTCCCAGGGCTCGTTGATGGCGATCAGGCGACCGCTTGTGGCGACTCCGAGGCTCCGGGCCGCGCCTAGAGTGTCATCGCGGGTGCCGAACTCGGGAACCGCCAAGGTCACCGCCAGGACCCCGATCCAAAGGCAGACCAGCGCGCCCGTCAGCGCGAGGCCCAGCCGTCCCGCCGACGGCGAGACAAGGGCGTAAACGACCGCGAGTCCAACCGGCAGCCACAGCGGCAGCAGGTACCGCCCTTCCACGAGAAGATGGAGGTGCACGACGGTCTCGACGACCACGATGGCCGGCAGGATCAAGCACGCCCCCCAGATCAGCTGGCGCTTGGTGGTTTGCCGGTGGCGAAAGATGAGTGCGACGGCGACGATGCCGATCATCATGACCAGCAGCGTGAGTAGCGGCCTGAACGCTCCGCCTGGGCCCACCGCTAGCTCCTGGGCAACTGCGGCCACGGTGCTGTTGACATGAATGCTGGTTGGAACTCGATGCCATGGCGACGAGAGCAGCGGACTCCCGTAGGCAAAGGCGTGGCGCGCCTGGTAGGGGATCAGATAGAGAAGGGGCAGTGCGCCTAAGACGACGCCGCCCACAGCGACGAGCGTCGCACGCGGCCGTGGATGACTCCTCGAGGCCGCGGCGATGAGCAACGCTGCCTGCGGCGCGACCGCGAGGGCCGCGTAGTACTGAGTCCAGACAGCGAGAATCGAGGCCATTGCCCACACGCTCAAGTACTTGGGCTTGGCCGATTCGGAGGCGCGAAGGAAGGCTTCGAATCCGATCCCGGTGATGAGTACGAGCAAGCCGTACATCCGCAGCTCGGTGGAGTAGTAGACGAGCGCGGGATTGACGGCCACGCAGAGCGCCAGGATCAGCCCGGCGCGTCCGCCGATGCGCCGACGGGCGACGTAAAACGCGAGGGCGATCGTCAGCGTCCCGGCCAGCGCCGACAGAGTCCGTAATTCGACTGCTGTGCCACCCACGAGATGGCGCCAGATCCAGAGGCAGACAAAGTAGAACGGCGGACTGGCTTCGTGGTTGACGACCTTGTGCAGCATCTGACCGAAGCTGCCGTTCACATCGGTCACGGAAACCGATTCGTCGAACCAGATCGAGCCCGAGAGCACAGCGAAGCGAACAGCTGCGCCGGCGATGACGATCAGTCCGGCCGCAGTGAGCAGTACACGTGAGCTTGGCTTCGGTCTTGCCGGCGGCGGAGCCGCGGTAGCAACGGCGGCCGCCTCGCTCATCGTCTCGGGGACCGGGTCCCGAGTAAGGGTGCGTGCGCCAGACATAGCCTTGCGCTTTGCTATCGACCGCGGCCCTTGCCAGCTTGAGTCCGGGCCTCAGCGCCGTAGTCGGCGGCAGTGCGGCAAGATGACTCTCGGTTTCCGGCGTCCGCCGCGCTCGAAGGCAGGCTGGATGGCTAAGCGTCCATATGGTTCGTTTTTCCGACCAGCCTCGCGTGAGCCGAGAGGCGAATCGCCCGCGGGCGCGCGGCGCCGGCCGCTGTGTCCTCGCTGATCGCCCCCTGTTCGATCGCGCGCTTGCGGGCCTGCCGCGTGAGGTCGTAGTGATCCTTGTCCGGGCGCCCGGGCTTTGACTGAAACCATTGCCGACCCAACCCGATGATGGCCGCGAACTCATGCAACTCGGCGACTGTGTCGGCCTGCAGGTGTCCGCCGCCGCTCCAGCGTCCCCAGTCCCCGACCGCGAAGGCGTGATCGACGTAGACGCTCACCGGCGTCCCATACCCGCAATCATCGCCGGGCACGCTCTACCATCCGCCGAGGAGGAACATCGTGAGTACGGAATCTGAGAACCCAAGCTCGGTGCGGGGGGCGCTCCAGCCCTCGGCCCTGCGCGAGGCGCTGGTGCCTCGCCGGCCAGTGTTCGGCAACCCGTGGGACTCCACCGTCGACGTGTTCGCCTGCTACCTCGCGGTCAGCCTGCTCGGCCCGATACTGCTGTGGTGCGGAGGCGAGCTGATGAGCGCTATCTTCGGCTTCAACGCGCATTGGCCACTAGGACTGTTCCTGGTCGCGGCGCTGGTCGGGGCCGCTGGCTTCATGACGATCGTCGGACGGGAGCGCACCAGCCTGTCCGTCGACCTGGTGGCGATTACCGGCTGGGTTCTGCTGGGGCTCGTGGTGGCGCCGGTGCTCGGCTTGGGCCTTCCCACTGTGGTGGCCCTCCTGGGCTACGCCGTCGTGCTGGCGCTCACCTTCGCCTACGTGCTGAGGGTCGGCCGCTGGAAGACGGGGTTCGTGCGCACCCTGAGCTGGCCGGTTACCTGGAGCCTGCTGGCCGTGTTCTTCGCCTTCACGGCCTACCGGCTGATTCTCTTTCGCTGAGCGAAGCTCCGTGGCCCCGCTCGGTGCTCCGTATTTACGTCGGAGACCGTTAGGTCGGGGCGGTCAGGGTCCGCTCGACGGCCGGCTCGGTGTCGGGCTGGTCGCGGCGCAGGAACAGGTAGACGCCGAGGATCACGCCCAACAAGGTCCACGCACCCCACAGGATCCCCTGCCCGACCTGGGTGGCGATCGGTCCAGGGCAGGCGTCCGAGACTCCCCAGCCGAGCCCGAAGATCAAGCTGCCGATTACGTGCTCACGCCGGACGCGCTCCCGCCGCCAGTTGATCGGCTGTCCGGTCAGGAGCGCCCGGATCCGCATACGGCGCAGGATCATCAGGCCAACCGTGGCCACTGCCACCGCGCCGGCGAAGAACAGGAACAAGTAGGAGCGCTCAAAGAGCAGCGCCTGTCTGATCACGACCGGGCTGGTCATTCCGCTCCATGAGAGCGTGACGCCGAACACGACCCCAACACACAACCCCGCCAGTCGTGAGCTCACGAGATCGCCTCGGTGACGAAGCTGATGATGATCGCGGTGCCGAAGAAGGTCGCCGTGGCGGCCAGCGCGGGCAGCGAGAGCATGGCATTGCCGCTCAGTCCGTTGCCCGAGGTGCAGCCACCGGCCAGCTTGGCGCCATATCCGATCAGCAGGCCGGCGACGACCAGGATGGGGGCGATCAGGACCTGGTCTGCGCCGTGCAGGCTGGCGGTCAGCCATCCATAGCCATGAAAGT
>JALYZQ010000054.1 GCA_030948805.1 Actinomycetota bacterium
CTCCGCGCCGCCGTCGCGCCACTCGACGCCCCACTCCGCGCCGCCGCTCGGCGCTCTCGCTCCACCCGGATCACCGCGTAGGCCTCCTGCACGGCCTCAAAGCGTCGCGCCGCCTCAGCCGAGCCGCCGTTGTGATCGGGGTGCTCGCGCTGCACCGCGCGTCGGTAGGCCGCCCGCAGCTCGGCGGCGCTGGCCTGGGGCGAGATGCCCAGGATCCGGTAGGGGTCGGTGGCGGCGCTCATGCTCCTCGGTGCGCCGCTCCGAGCACCCGGGTCAAGAAGTCGGTCTGGTCAGCCACGGCCTGCTCCCAGGTCGGACCGACGTAGATCTCGAAGTGACCGACGGGATAGCGCCTGATCTCTCCCCGCGGCGCGCTGCTGGCGTATCTCAGAGTCGGCCCGGGCGGCGTGATCACGTCCTGCTCGCAGACGCAGAACAGGACCGGGCAGTCCAGCCGGGCCGCCCGCCGCCCCGGCCGGTAAAGGCCGATGCGCAGCGCGACGCGGGCCGCCACGCGGTTCTCCCACAGCGTTGAGCTGGGCGTCAGCGCCGCGAACCCGGGCTGAGCGTCGGGAGAGTTCATGACCGCGAACGCGTCGGGCGGTCCGACGGCCGGGACGTAGTGGGGGGGACGCCCGGCCAGGGCGCCGAGCTGGTCGCGCAAGCCGGCCACGGTCGCCTGCCTGAGGTTGGCCAGGCCGAGCTTGGGCAGCGTGGCCAGCCCGTCGGTGAACGGGCACTGCGCCACGATGGCCGCTATCCGGCGGTCCGCCGCTCCGACGGCGAGGACGTGGCCGCCGGAGAACGAGGAGCCAAACAGCGCGATCCGCTCGGGGTCGACCCAGTGCAGGCTGCGCGCGTGGGCGACGGCGGCGTGGAAGTCAGCCTGCTGGGCCGAGATATCCAGCAGCTGGCGGGGCTCTCCGTCGCTGGCCCCGAAGCTTCGGTAGTCGAACACGAGCGCGCCGATTCCATGGGCGCAGAAGCGCTCGGCATAAGCATCCAGCCGCTGCTCTCGGGTCGCCGAGAAGCCGTGGGCCATGACGATCAGCGGGGCGGGCTCGTCGGCCGCGGGGCGATACAGCCAGGCCCGGCAGGTCACCCCGTCGGAGCTGAAGGTGACATCGGTCCGGGCGATGTCCGACGTGCTCACAGCACCGCGCCTAGGCTGCGTGAGTCCCGGCGTGTGCTCATACCACCGGCGCTCCGCTACCCGATCCCGGGGGTGGCTTCGGGCTGCCGTTGTCGCCCGGATCGTCGGGAGCGCGGATCCACTCCACGATTCGCCCACCCGAGATCACGAAGTTGGTGCGGGCGGTCTGACCGGTCCCCCCGCCGCACTGGCTGCCCCCCGGCCCCGGGCGGCCGGTGAGGCGGAACAGCGCGTTCACGTAGCGACCCCGCTGATCGGCGGAGATGAACTGCGCCCCGCAAGGCAGCGTCGCATTGGCCGCCTCGGCCTGTCCAAGACTGTGGATGCGGATCACCGCCACCGAACCGCCGACGCCGACCCCGTTGATGAGCTCACTGGGCAATGAGAAGTAGCGCGCCGCTACCTGGACGCGACCGGCCCGCAGGGCGCTCGACCACCCCCTGATCACTGCGACGGATTGCGCGCTGGCCTGGGTCCCAGTGGGTCCGGGGTGAGGGATCGTGCGGAGGATCTGGGGCCGGGCCCGGGGTCCGGCGGCCGAAGCGCCCTGGTGGGCCGGCGCCGCGCCGCCGCCGCATCCGGCGACCAGGAGCGCCGCCAAGCCAAGCAGGGCAGAGCGGGATCTGACCATGGAGAGGATGATCGCAGGTGAGTCTGTGGGCCTCAGCAGGCCCAATTTGGGGCGCTGCCCGCTGCCCGCAGGCCGCTTCCGATGCCGATCATTTCCGCCCCGTGAACGTTGCCGTTCGCCGGCGCTTCTGACTTTGCCGACCGCTACGCTCCTTTTTTTAGTCAACGTCGTCGGGGAAAGATCGATGAGCGAGTCAGGCAATGGGTTTCGGTTTGTCGCCAAGCGGACGCGCGCCGGGCTGCTGGCGGCGCTCGGCGTCCTGCTCGTCTTGGCCTTCGCGGCCACGCTGACGGCGCTAGCCGACTCACCGCGGTCGACCGCCCATGCCACTCCGGCGATCGCCTTCTCCCACGCCGTCGTGGTGGACCAGCAGCGGCCGGGCTTTGAACCCGACGTCAAGGTGGACGGCAACGGAAACGTCTACTCGAGCATCCCGTTCGGGTTCTCCACCACCCAGAGCTTTGTCTGGTCCTCGCGGGACCGCGCCAACTCCTACCAGCTCACCCCCGGCAACATCGGGGCCGGCAAGCCAACCACGTGCGCCGGAGGGGGGGACACCGATCTGTTCCTGGACTCCAGCAACGCGCTGTACTTCTCTGACCTGCAGGGCCTGACCAACATCTCCAACAGCAAGAGCACCGACGGCGGGGCGACGTGGACGACCAACTGCGCCGGGGCCCCCAACACTCCGGACGACCGCATGTGGTTCACCGGCACCGGAAGCTCGGCCGGCGGCAATCTCAACCTGTACCAGGACTACGACGCGGTAAACAGTTCGGCCAGCGGCGGCAACCAGCTCGTGGAAACCGTGTCTCACGACGGGACCACGTTCACCCCGGTGGTCAACACCGGTGTCGGAGCCGACTGCCTCGGCGCTGCGTTGTACAACTGCGTCACCAGCAATGAGGGCATCTCGGGCAACCAGGTCATCGATCCGGCCACGGGCAACGTGTTCATCGCCCACACGACGACCAACAACACCGGCGGTCAGGTCGGCGTCCAGGTCTCGGAGGGCAAGATCACCCAGGGCACGCCTACCACCGCCTCCTGGACTGAGAGTCCGAACCTCGACGCCGCGCTGTGCCCGAACTCGAGCTGCGTTGACTCGAACGGCAACCCCGAGGAGCTCGCCGGGGAGAACTTCGCCAGCATCGCGCGCGACTCCGCTGGCTACCTGTACGTCACTTTCACCGCCGGTCCGCTCGATCACGCCTCCAGCTCCGATCCCAACTTCGGCGGCCTGACCCAACCCGAGCAGATCTACGTGGTGCACTCACTGCAGCCGGCGGGGGCAAACCCGGCCGCGCTGACCTGGTCAGCGCCCCACCGGATCACAGGCGGCGGGGCCAGCGCCGGCACCAACACCTTCCCGTGGATCACTGCCGGATCAAACGGTCGCGTCGACGTGGCCTACTACCACGCCAGCGAGACCTCCGAGTCCGGGCCGTGCGCCAGCGGCTCGGGCACGTGCACGCTGCACGGCGCCTCCAGCCTCCAGCACGGGGAGTGGACGGTGCAGATGGCCCAGAGTCTCAGTGCTCACGCCGGCGCATTGACCTATCGCACGGCCAAAGTCAGCGAGGCACCGGTCAAGCACGG
>JALYZQ010000062.1 GCA_030948805.1 Actinomycetota bacterium
CACCTACATCGATGGTGACAAGGGGGTGCTCGAGTACCGCGGCTACCCGATCGAGCAGCTGGCCGAGAAGTCCAACTACCTCGAGGTGGCCTACCTGCTGATCAACGGCGAGCTCCCCAACGAGCAACAGCTCAAGGAGTGGGATCAGGAGATCACGATCCACACCTTCGTGCACGAGAACATCAAGGAGTTCATGCAGGGCTTCCGCTACGACGCACACCCGATGGGCATGCTGCTGGCCTCGGTGGGGGCGCTGTCGACCTTCTATCCCGAGGCGGCGGCGATCAAGGACGAGAACGGGCGCTTTTTGCAGATCATCCGCCTGCTGGCCAAGATGCCCACCCTGGCCGCATTCTCCTATCGCCACAACCGCGGGATGCCCTACGTGTATCCCGACAACGACCTCAGCTACGCCGCCAACTTCCTGTCCATGATCTACAAGGTCGCTGAGCTCAAGTACGAGCCTGACCCCCGGCTCGAGCACGCACTTGACGTGCTGTTCATCCTCCACGCCGACCATGAGCAGAACTGCTCGACCAGCGCGGTGCGCAGCGTGGGCTCCTCCCAGGTCGACCCCTACTCGGCGGTGGCCGCCGGCGTCGCCGCTCTGTACGGACCGCTGCACGGCGGCGCCAACGAGTCCGTGCTGCGGATGCTGCGCCGGATCGAGACCAAGGAGAACATCCCCGACTTCATGCAGGGGGTCAAGGACGGCGACGAGAAGCTGATGGGCTTCGGGCACCGGGTGTACAAGAACTTCGATCCCCGGGCCAAGATCATCAAGCAGGCCGTCGAGGAGGTGTTCGAGGTCACGGGCAAGAGCCCGCTGCTGGAGATCGCCACCGAGGTGGAGAAGATCGCCCTGGAGGACGATTACTTCGTCTCGCGCAAGCTGTATCCCAACGTCGACTTCTACTCGGGCCTGATCTACGAGGCGCTGGGCATGCCGACCGAGATGTTTCCCGTCCTGTTCGCGATCGGACGCACGAGCGGTTGGATCGCCCAGTGGCTGGAGATGATCGACGACCCCGAACAGAAGATCGCCCGGCCGCGCCAGATCTACACGGGCGGCCGCGGCCTGGACTATGTGCCGATCGAGCAGCGCTCCTGACCCGTCGCGCCGCGGCGCCGAAGGTCGGATGGGAAGCCTCGAGGTGTGAGCGCTTGCACAGTACGAACGCATGTTCGTCCCTAGCGTGGGCAATGTGTACTCCCACGCCCTCAACGACGGACGGACGGTCGGCATCCGCCCGATCCGGCCTGACGACCAGGCCCGGCTCCGCGCGTTTCACAGCTCCCTGTCGCCTGACTCCCAGTACCGGCGCTTTCTGGGCACCAAGCCGCAGCTGAGCGCCGCCGACGCCCGCTATCTGGCCGACATCGACGGCTGCGATCACGTCGCGCTGGTGGCCACGGGCCCCGCGGATCCCGGGGAAGATGCTCCCATCGTCGCCGTGGCCCGCTTCATCCGCCTATCCGACACACCCGACACGGCCGAGTTCGCGATTGTGGTTGGCGACAGCTACCAGCGCCGAGGCCTGGCCGGGGAGTTGATGGCCCGACTGGCCGAGGCCGGCCGTGAGCGCGGGATCAGTCGTTTCCGAGCTTCGATGCTGGCCGAAAACGTCGCCATCCGCCGTCTGATGGTTCGGCTGGCGCAAGGCCCGGTGGAGATCCTGCAGCGCGGCCCGGTGGTAGAGCTCGAGATCGAGCTGGCCGCTGGGCTCAGCGCCCGTGCGTCCGGTAGCGCACGGCGCGCGCGTGCCATGATCGCCGGGTGGGCTGGAAGCTGACCGTTCGCTCGGGCCCGCACGTGGAGCGCGACCGGTTCGCCGAGCTCTCGTCAGCGTTGACCCAGCTCGAAGATCGGGCCCAGGAGTTGGCTGAGACGGCGCCGCGGCGCCCGCTGGACACCAAGCTCAAGCGCTTTGCGCCCGGTGAGCAGGTCGTCGCCCGGCTGGAGCTGGCTGGGCCGCAACGGTTCGGGGCTTCGGTCCGGGTGGGCGTCGACGTTCACGGCGATGGCTCGGTGCAGGCCTACAGCGGCCGGGTGCGCCGTGAGGCCATCCTCCCCGGGCCCAGCGAGTCTCCGTACGCCGCCTTGCGCCGCACCCTGGACGTGTGAATCAGATGACCAGCGTCGCCCCGTGCCGGCGCAGCCACGCACTCTGGGCCCGGTAGTCCGGGCAGCGCCGGCTGAGCAGGTTCCAGAACCGGGGGGAGTGGTCCATGACCTCCAGGTGGCAGACCTCATGCCAGACCACGTAGTCGAGGACCGCCTCGGGGGCCAGCAGCAGCCGCCAGTTGAAGCTCATGGCCCCACTCGGTGAGCAGCTGGCCCAACGGGTGCGCTGCCCGCGGATGCTCAGGCTGCTGTAGGTCGTGTCGGCCCGCCAGCAGGCGGCGTCCAGCCGCGGCTCGATCTCCGGGTAAGCGGCACGGCGATACCAACGCTCCAGGGCCGGGCCGCGCTGGGCCCCAGCGGGGACGAGCAGCTCGTCGCCGAGCCGGTGCACGCGCTGGCGGCCCGGCTCCGGCGTCACGCGCAGCATCCGATCGAGGTAGGGCACGCTGTTCCCCCGGGCCGACACCGTGGCCTGGGCGCGCTCCAGCTCGCCCATGCGTCGCTCGATCCAGGGCCGCAGCTCGCGCACGGCCGATTGGGCCGCGCGCTCCGGCGCCCGGCGCGGGAGCACGACCTCGACGCCGCGGTCGGGCGCCACCGTGACTCGGACCCGCCGCGCGCGCTCTGAGCGCCTGATCCGGTAGCTGATCTCATCCACGGCGCGACAGAGTACGGTCAGCCTCCGACATGCCCTCGTTTCCCGACCTCCAGCATCCGCTGAGCGCCGAGCGGGTAGCGCTTCGCTTCGAGGCCGAGCAGGACATTCCCGAGGTGCTCATTGCGCATCAGGAGGATCCCGAGCTGTTCCTTCGCCTGGGCCTCGATCGGCCCCCCAGCGGCGCTGAGCTGGGTCGTCGCATTGAGCAGGCGCCGGAGGAGCGGGCGGCCGGAGCCGGAGTCCGGTTGACCGTGCTGGCGCCCAGCTCCGACGTCTGTCACGGCCAGCTCGATATCCACCAGGTCGACTGGAATCATCTCCGGGCCGAGGCCGGCATGTGGGTGGCGCCGGGCATGCGGGGCCGGGGCATGGGCGCAGCCGCCCTGCGCCTGGCTGGTGGCTGGCTGCTCGGCCCCTGCGGTCTGGACCGTCTCGAGGTGCTGACCGAGGTCGACAACCAAGCCATGCTGGGCGCTGCGCGGCGAGCCGGAATGGTCGAGGAGGGCGTCCTGCGGGCCTATCTGCGCGAACGCGGCCGTCGCATCGACGTCACGATCTTCTCCCTGCTGCCCGCCGATCTGGGGCTGTCGTGAGGGAGTGGCGCGTCGCCCTGCCGGCCGGCGTGCGGCCACCGTTTGAGGTCTACGTCAACGGGGTGCGCCAGGAGCTGGGGCCTGACTACCGGATCGCCGCCGGGCAGCTCGTCTTCACGCGTGAGCTGGTGCGCCAGAAGCTCGGGCTCCGGGCCTGGATACTGGGCATCTGGGGGATCGGGACCTACAAGCGAAACGACGAGATCGACATCCGCTATGAGCTCGACGGCCGGCCGATGGTCGCGCCCGCGGGGGAGATCACTCCCCCGACCTGACCACACCCCCCGACCTGACCACCCGGCGGCTACGGGGCCAGCCTGACCACCTCGCGCGCCACCCACGGGCGCAGCAGCTTCAGGGCCGAGAGGATTGCGCGCGTGGCCGGGGAGCGATTCAGTGTGTAGAAGTGAATCCCGGGGGCGCCCCGGGCCAGCAGCTCGGCGCACTGCAGGGTCGCGTAGGAGACGCCCAGCTCCAGCACCGCGTCGCCGTCATCGGCCCGTAGCTCGAGCTGAGAGAGAAGCGGATCAGGCAGGGTGGCGCCGCACATACCGGTGATGGTCTTGATCTGGGCGGCGTTCGTGATGGGCATGATGCCCGGCACGATGGGAACCTCGATCCCGGCCGCCCGAGCCTCCTCGACGAAGCGGAAGTAGAGCTCGTTGTCGAAGAACAGGTTGGTGATCAAGAACGTCGCCCCGCTGTCCACCTTGCGCTTGAGGAACTCCAGGTCGTGGGCCAGGTCAGGCGCCTCGGCGTGGATCTCGGGAAAGCAGGCCGCCCCCACGCAGAAGTCATGGCCGCCGCGGATCATTTCCACCAGTTCGGTGGAGTAGCTCAGTCCCTCGGGGTGAGGTCGCCACTCGGTCTGACCGCGGGGTGGATCTCCGCGCAGGGCCAGCACGTTGTCCACTCCGGCGGCGTCGATGTCGGCGAGCACCGTGGTCAGCTCGTCGCGCGAGGCCCCGACGCAGGTCAGGTGAGCCATGGCCTCGATGCCCAGGTCCTGCTTGATCCACTTGGTCAGCTTGACCGTGCGGTCCCGCGTGGAGCCACCGGCCCCGTAGGTCACCGAGACGAAGTCGGGCTCCAACTGGCGCAGGGATTGGAGCGCCTCAGCCAGCACGCGCTCTCCGTCGTCGGTCTTGGGGGGAAAGAACTCGAACGAGAAGACCGGCTCCTGCGCCTGCGCGAGAATCTCGTCGATGCGCATAGCGAAACGGTAGCAACCTTGACACAGACGTGTCAATGTTGGGAGCACCGGATCAGGCCGGGCGCCAGCGCTCCACGCCGCCCTCGGTCTCGGCACGGGCCCGCCCTGAAAGGCTCAGGTGCTGGAGGTAGGAGAGCGTCTGGGTGAGCAGCCAGTGTCCGTTGTGAAGGCTCAGCGGCTCCCCGTAGACATCAGGGGCGATCTCCACGGCCGTACGCGGCTGCGCCCCCAGCGCGGCCCACGTGGCCTGGATCCGCTGGCCGACCAGCTGCCGATTGCCGTCGATGTGGCCGCGCACGTCGACGAAGGGCTTACCGTGGCCCGACAGGGCCAGTCGGGCGTTGAGCCCCTGCACCCGGTCCAGCGAAGTCAGGAACTCAGAGACGGGGTCGGGGGTGTACCCGTAGTCGAAGAACAGCGAAATCCGGCCCAGCAGATGGTCGCCGGAGATGAGCAGGCGACGCTCGGACTGGTACAGGCAGACGTGCGACGGCGCGTGGCCCGGGGTCTCCAACACGCTCCAGAGCCCCAGGTCGGTTTCGATCTCCACGCCGGGCACCAGCTCACGATCGGGCTCGATGATCCGCGCGATACCCGACGGGATCTCCTGCGCCCGCTCGCGGTAGGCGGCGATGGCCCGTTCTGAGACCCCGCTTTGGCGAGCCACCTCGAGCCGGCGGGCGCGGCTCTGCTCGGGGTCTTCGCCGCGCGCGTGCTCACGGCGGGGGTGCATCCAGAGCTCGCATCCGGCCCGGTCGCGGATCGGCGCCGCCTGACCCCAGTGGTCGGTGTGGGCATGGGTACAGGCCAGCAGGCGCACGTGCTCCAGGCGCAGGTTGACCTGGTCCATGGCCCGCTCGAGCTGGGCCAGGGAGCCCGGCTGGTGCATGCCGGTGTCGATCAGCACCACCCCCGATCCAGCGGCGATGGCCCAGGCGTTGCAGTGCGGCACGCCCGGCCAGGGCAGCGGCAGGCGAAGGCGCCAAAGCCCGGGAAGGACGCGTTCACCCCGTCCCAGCTCTCGCGGCCGCGCCATGGTGGGCACGATATTGGCCGTGGCGCGGTGACGCTCTTTCCCGCTCGGGGCCCCGTGACGCGTAGACTGCGGCCACCCGATGGCCAGCTCGGCCGACATCGCGAAGCGGTACTTCGCCGCGCTCTCCGCCCATGACCTGGAGACGGCCACGGCCTGCTGGGCGCCCGGCAGCATCGATCGCTTCGTGGGCGGCGAGGAGCTGGTCGCGCCCGAAGGAGTCCGCGGCTACTTCAGCTCCCTGTTCGAGGCTTTCCCTGACTTCGCCATGGAGGTCATCGAGCTGACCAGCACCCGGGGGCGCACTGCCGTGCGCTGGCGCGCGCAGGGAACCTTCGCCGGACCGGGGCGCTTTCAGGGCTTTGCCCCCAACGGCGCCGGCATCAGCATCGAGGGCTGTGACGTGCTGTCGGTCTCCGACGACCTCATCGTGCACAACGACGCCTACGTCGACAGCGGCGACATCGCCCGGCAGTTGGGCTTCCTGCCCGCCGCGGGGTCGGTCGCGGAGGGCCGGCTGACCAAGCTGGCCAACGCGCGCACTAGGCTCGCCACCCGGATGCATGGCGTCGACACGGAACGGATCGCCGACGGGGTGTGGCTGGCCCGGGGCGGCTTTCCAGCCAAGACGATGAACGTGTACCTGATCGAGGACGAGGGCGGGGTGACGGTGTTCGATGCCGGCATCGCCGCCATGGGCACGGCGCTGGCGGCGACGACGGCGAGGCACGGCGGCGTAAAGCGGGTGGTCCTCGGGCACGCCGACTGCGATCACCGCGGCGCCGCTCCGGCCCTCGACGCCCCGACCTACTGCCATCCCGCCGAGCGGCAAGCGGCCGAGGGTCCTGGCCCGTTGCGCGACTACTGGGATCTGACCAAGCTCGATCCCCACGGCCGGATGCTGATGAAGCGGGTCATGCCGGGCTGGGACGGCGGCCCGGTGGCCATTGCCGGCACCGTGTCCGAGGGCGATGACATCGCGGGTTTCAAGGTCATTGACCTGCCTGGGCACGCCCCGGGTCTGATCGGACTGTTTCGCGAAGCCGACCGCTTGGCCCTGGTCTCGGATTGCTTCTACACGCTCGACCCGCAGACGGGGCGCCGGGGCGGCCCGCGCCTGCCGCACCCGGCCTTTGACGCCGATGTCGAGCAGGCGCGGGCC
>JALYZQ010000068.1 GCA_030948805.1 Actinomycetota bacterium
CGTATCGCCGGCCCACTGCTCATAGTGACCGTGCTCGTCGGGGCGAAGGCCAAGCGTGTCGCGGTAGAAGCTGCGGGCACGGTCGGCGTCCTGGGAGGGGATGCCGATGAAGTCGAGCCGGGTAATCATGGTGGAGGTATACCTCGTGATGCGGTCAACAGTGGTCCTCGGGGGCCAGCAATGACGCACGCTGACCGCCGAACCAGCGCTGGCAGCTGGAGAGCCCGATGATCCGTCAAGGTGACGCGGGGGCTGATGCGCCATTGCTAGAGCCTGGGACAGACAGCGCGACAGTCATGGCATCGCTTGCTCTGCGGCGGAGCCGGCCGGAGGCCGAGCGCCGATCAGGAAGATCATGGCCAGGAGCAGTAGCGGAGCGAGCGTCACGCTGAGGATCTCGCCCTGGGCGAGGCCAGAGACGACAATCGCCCCGACCATGTCACCGGCCAACGCGACTGCCGCGAGCCGGACACGGCGACCAGAGGCCAGCAGAAGCCCCCCGACGACCTCTAGCGCGCCGATTGCGGATACGAAGATCTCAGGCGCCGGCAGCGCATAGTGACGAAACGATGCCAGCTCACTGGCATGGTTGACGAACTTGCCCGCTCCGAAGAGCACAAAGACGATGGCGGCCGCCCAGCGGACCACGGTGGTTCGCCGCTCTGAGGACCACCAACCCGCACGGCGGCGGTCGGGAGTCAGGCCGAGGTTGGTGTCCGTCATGGTCATCCCCGTTGTGACCCGGTCCTCGGAAGATCCGGTTCAGGCCCTCGGTCAGGGGGCCCCTGAGATTGGGGCGGCCGTGGACAACGATTCGCCGCAGCCGATGTGAGAACCTCTGGGCATCCTGGCCGGGTCTGAGCAACCATGACCAACCTCTGGCAACGTGCGCGCTTCCGGCTTGATCACCGGTGGGCTCCGACTCACATGTCCGACTACCTCGACGATCAACTCGTAGCGCGTGCGCGCGCGCGCGTCCAACGCCACGTGAGGGACTGCCCGGAGTGCCGCGGGATCTTGCTCGGCCTGCAGCGCATGCTCGGCGCGCTCCACGCTCTCCCCCCGCTCAGCGCGCGCGAGCGTCCAGACATCGCCTCAGCCGTCCGGCGGCGTCTCGCCTAGCGCTCGAAGGCCTGAAGGTCGCGGTGGGACAACCCGCACCGGCTCGGCGGCCCCGGGCGTCCGGGCCCTTTTGAGGCCAATAGGGTTACTCGCCTGTCTTTTCGCGCCCCGGTTTCCGAACTCGAGCTGATCGCGCGCGCCCGCGTGGGCGACGAGGACGCGTTCGCGGAGATCGTGCTCCGGCACACCGACCGCGTTTATGGGGCATTGCGCCGCTTCGGCCTCGACGCCAGCGAGGCCGAGGACGTTGCCCAAGACGTGTTCCTGCGGGCCTGGGGGGGCTTGGCTCGCTTTGAGCAGCGAGCGCAGCTATCCACGTGGCTCTATCGGATTGCCTTCAACGAGGCGCAACGCCGGTTGGCCAGACGCGGGCCGCCGGTGGCGGATTTGGATCCGATGGGCGATGATCCGGTGACCGCGATTCCGGACGCCTCTCGGCTCGGCCCGCTGGCCCAGGCCCTGGATCGAGAGTTCGAGGCGGTTCTCGACCGCGCGCTCTCCGAGCTGCCGAGCGACTGGCGGGTGGCCGTGGTTCTGCGCGACATCGAGGGTCTCTCCACGGAGGAGGCGGCCTCGGTGGTCGGCGTTCGCCAGGCCGCGTTCAAGAGTCGTCTGCACCGCGGCCGCATGCAGCTACGCCCCCTCCTGGAACCCTACCTAGGCATCGGGGACGGCTCGGTCAAGTGATCACTTGGAGCCCGGGGCTGTCAGCTGAAGGCCAGCTCGGTCCGGATCTCGATCGCACCTTCGAGGCTCCGCGCAACCGGACAGAATCGAGCGTGGAAGCCGTGAACGCGCTCCAAGGCGCTGCGGACCGCCGAGCCGCTCGATCCGCACGCGTGAAATGTAGGCCGGTCCGTTCACTTCCCGGCGCCGGCGTCGAGCTTGAGCGCTACCGAGTTGATGCAGTAGCGGTCACTGCCTTGGGGGCCGTCAGAGAA
>JALYZQ010000075.1 GCA_030948805.1 Actinomycetota bacterium
CACCAGATCTCCGCTGGAGGTCAGGCTCCCGTTGGGCCCAAAGAAACAGAAGTCGTGGATCGAGGTCGGGTCGGTGGCACCGGGGCTGCCCATCCCGGGTCCGAGGGCCTGGCGGCGCATGCCCACTGCATCGATTTCATCGATGAACACGATGCACTGGCCGCCCCACTTGGCGGCCAGCTTGCGCGCCTTTCGGGCCAGGAACTGGACGGTGATCGCGTCCATCCCGATGAACATGCCGGCAAAGCCCGACCCCGGGATGGTCACGAAGGGGCAGTTGAAGTTGGTGGCGATGGCCTTGGAGATCATCGTCTTGCCCGTGCCCGGGGCGCCCAGGAAGAGCAGGCCGCGCTCGCGCTTGCCGCCCGCCTTCTCGAACTCCTCCCCGGACTGCCAGAGCCCGATCACCCGGGTGATCTCCTCCTTGGCCTCCGCCTGGCCGCGCACGTCCTGGATCCTCACGCCCCAGCTGGCGTCCCCGGGCTCATAGCCCCGGATCTGTCGTACGGCGAAGAACAAGAACGGGCCGAAGAAGATGGCGAAGTTGATGAAGAACAGCAGCGGCAGCTGGATGAACACCAGTCCCAGCTGAGGGAGCTGAGAGGGGGGAAAGATGGTCTTCAGCCCGGGGAACGGATTGAAGAACGGGGCGCTGACGCCGCCCAGAGCGAGCATCAGCTGGGCGAAGCCGAGCAGGATCAGCACGAGCAGGACGTAAATCGGCAGCCGGCGGAACTTCCCGCGCCAGTACCAGTAACGGCGGCGAGCGGTGATGTCCTCCTGCTTCAGGCTCGAGTCGGCTCCGTAGAGGCTGGGCGAGGGGATCGCCTTGCGGGCCACCACCTCGACCAGGCCGCGGAACGTGACCACGGCGATCGCGGTCACCACCAGGGCCGGGATCAGCCCCAGGTGGTCGGAGTCGTACAGGAGCAGGAAAAAGGCCGGCGCGGTCAGCAGCGCGACCGCGGTGGCCAGGCGGGTCAGCCGGCGCCACTCTCGGGCTAGGGCTCCGGCATGCTCGTTTATGGGCCCCCGAACGCCCGGACTCTCATCGGCGTACGCCATCTGAGTTCCTGAGGGTACAGGCAGGCCCAGGCTGGCACGCCGGGGCGGTCAGGGCTCGCTTTTCTGAGGCGGGGTCAGGTGCAGGACGGAGAATCCGTGGCGCTCGCGCAGCCGCTGCGCGATGAGTGAGCGGTGACACGCGCCAGCCGCACACTCGACGCAGAACAGGGCGGCTCGGCCCTGGTCGGGCAGCTCATCGAGCAGGAGCTCCAATGGCGCCTGGTCGAGGATCGCAGCCACGTAGCCCTGTACGTAGGCGGGCGCCAGGTGCTCGCGTGAGCGCTTGCCCACCCCGGCCAGATGGTCCTCGCGGTACTGGAGCTGACGCAGCGCGGTGGTCGGGGCCAGCTCACGATGGTGGCTATAGGCCACCCCGGCGCCAGCCAATAGAGCCTGGAGCCGGATGGCGTTGGCCCACGTGAAATGCGGGCCTCGTACGCCGCGGCGCTGGCGCACGTCGATCAGGCGGCGAACGTCGGCGGCCTGCAACGTGTCCAGGAAGGCCTCCGCGGTGAAGCAGTAGACACCGATCGTGGCGATCTCCGGCACGGAGGCATGTTGTCAGGCCGCCCGCGGGCCCGCCCGGGGCGACCACGCGGACGTGGCCACCCCGGTCAGCGAGCGTGAATCAGAGCTGTAACAGCCCCGTGTGGTTGGTGAGCTGCTGCGCGATGTTCAAAAGGCCCGTTTGCAGACCCGACAGCAGCGTGCCGCCGTTCAGCAGGTTGGACACCGAGCAGAGCAGGTTGCCCAGCAGGTTGCCCCGACCCGAGGTGGCCGTGATGTCCAGTATCACCTGGTTGAGGTGCACGTTGAGCCCCAGCAGGTGGAGCGTCAACGGACCCAGAACCAGATGCAGGATCGGACAGGTGGCCGCCGCGCCCGCCTTCCCGGACGGGAGGGTCACCGGCATCGATACCTGGCGGCCCTTGATGTTGTGCGATCCGAGCTTCCCGGTCAGGGTGCCGACCGCCATGGTCTTGCCCTGCCTGGTCACGAACTGCGTGATGTTGAAGTGGCCGCTGAAGGCCTTGCCGCTGTGGGTCTTGCCCGAGATCGGCACGCTCTTGAATGAGGTCGCGTGGGTCGACGTCGCGGCGCCAGCGGCCACCGGCGCGGTCAGCAGAGCCGCGCAGGTAATGGCCAGCACCATTGCTGCCTTACGTATCTTCATCAACTTCCCCTTGAATTGACTACGAGATGAACTGCGGGCTTGGCCGTCCTGCACACCAAGCCTCTTGGGACGCTCCCCGGCCGTTAGGGAGAACGCTGCCTCCACGAGCGCGCGGCTCGCTGTTACATGGCCTACCTCCTCCTCGGTAGATCGAGGCTAGAAGCTCTCTACCCGCTGCGCGCCGGTCGGGAACCCCACGTGCCTATGGCGCAGCGAGGCCGGACCCACAGAGTCCTCGGCCGTGGCGTCAAGAAGTGCGTGGCGTAACGCTGATCAGCGGCCGGCGCCGTGCGCTTCTCAAAATAGGCGGCCGGCGCCCAGGCCGTCGTTGCCCCGGTCGCCGCCGCGTTCGCGGCGTGAAACCCGTCCGGGCTGCCGGATTGGGGCGGATCCAACAGCCGCGCCGCGCTGCCCGAATTACGCAATCTCAGATGGATGCGAAATCGCGCCAGCGAAACGACTGCCCTCCGCCGAGCGCGACGGGATGCGCAGCTCTCGGCCTAGGTGCGGACGCGTCTCAGGCTGACCCGGTGGAGAGGGTCGTCGAGAGCGCGGGGTTGGCAGCGAGCGTCTGGTAGACGACGCAGTAGCGTTCGGTTAGCTTGCGCAGCGTCGCGAGCTGCTCATCGTCTGCGTCGGTCGTAAGCTCGAAGGACAGCCGGATCGCAGAGAAACCGACCGATGTCTCGCGGTCCACGCCCAGCGTGCCACGAAAGTCGAGGTCGCCCTCGGCATGTACGCGCCCGGAGGACACGGAGATCTCCAGCGATGTCGCAACTGCTCTCAGTGTGACCCCGGCGCAGGCGACGAGCGCTTCGAGCAACATGTCCCCGGAGCAGAGCAGCGATCCGTCGCCTCCAGTCGCCGGGTGAAGCCCGGCCTCCGCGATTGCGCGCCCGGTTTGCACCGAGCAGGACACGCCCCCTCCGAGCGTGCCCGTCGCCGACAGGGTGATCATCGCGGTGTCCGGCTCTCCTGCGTAGCGGTCCTTCAGCGGCGCCTGCAGCGCCCGCAGCTCCTCGCGTTGCACCCGCGGAATATTAGGGCCAGCGCCTCGGCGTGTGATCAATTCTCAGGTTTGCCGCTCGCCCTGGCCCGGACGCGGCCAAGGGAGGAGCTTCTCAACTGCGATCAGGACCCAGACGAGCACCATCCAGCCAGACCCAACGGCATGGTTGGACTTACGCGATCGCCGACACGATCAGAGGTTCACCGCCACGTACTTGGTCTCCAGGTACTCCTCAATCCCCTCGTAGCCGCCCTCGCGCCCGAAGCCGGATTGCTTGATGCCGCCAAACGGGGCCGAGGCATTGGAGACGATGCCCTGGTTGAGGCCGATCATGCCGGTCTCCAGGCGCTCGCAGACACGCAGAGCGCGCTTGAGATCGTTGGTGAACACGTAGGCCACCAGGCCGAACTCGGTGTCGTTGGCGGCGGCTACGGCCTCGTCCTCGTCCGTGAAGCCCTTGACCGGCGCTACGGGGCCGAAGATCTCCTCACGCAACAGGGTGGCATCCTCGGGCACGTCGGTCAGCACCGTGGGGTTGTAGAAGTAGCCGGCCCCGTCGCGGGCCTGGCCGCCGACCACCGCCGTGGCTCCCCGGCTGATCGCGTCCTGGACCAGCTCAGAGACCTTGGTGCGCTGATCGTCGTCGATCAGCGGGCCTACGTCGACGTCGTCCTCGACGCCGCGGCCTAGCTTCATCGCGCCCATCTTCTCGGCCAGCTGGGTCGCGAACTGATCGGCTACCGCGTCGGCGACGTGAAAACGGTTGGCCGACGTGCAGGCCTCGCCTATGTTGCGCATCTTGGCGATCATGGCGCCCTGGACCGCCGCGTCGATGTCGGCGTCCTCGAAGACCAGGAACGGCGCGTTGCCGCCCAGCTCCATGGAAAGCCTGAGCAGAGTGTCCGAGGCCTGGGCCATGAGCTTGCGTCCAACCTCGGTGGAGCCGGTGAAGGAGAGCTTGCGCAGCCGCGGGTCAGCGATCAGCGGTCCGGTCGTCTCACTCGACGAGGAGGCAGTGATCAGATTGAGCACGCCGCCGGGCAGTCCGGCCTCCTCCAGGATCTTGGCCAGTGCCAGCATCGACAGCGGCGTCTGCTGCGCGGGCTTGACGACCATCGTGCATCCGGCCGCGATCGCCGGCCCGAGCTTGCGGGTCCCCATGGCCAGGGGGAAGTTCCACGGCGTGATCATCAGGCAGGGTCCGACCGGCTGCTTCATGGTCAGCACGCGCCCCTGGCCGTTGGCGGCAATCTGATAGCGGCCGTCGACACGGACCGCCTCCTCTGAGAACCACCGGAAGAACTCCGCCGCGTAGGTGATCTCGGCCTTTGACTCGGGCAGGGTCTTGCCCATCTCCAGGGTCATGATCAGCGCCAGCTCGTCGACGCGTTCGATGATCACCTCAAAGGCGCGACGCAGTATCTCACCGCGGTCGCGCGGGGCCATGGCTGCGAACTCGGGACCGGCCTCCACGGCGGCGTCCAGGGCCGCCTCGGCGTCCTCGACGGATGCGTCGGCGACGTCGCACAACGGCTCTTCGGTGGAGGGATCCTCTACCGAGATCGTGCCCTTGGCGCCGTCGCGCCATTGACCGCCGATGTACAGCTGTTTGGGAACCTGCTCAACCGCGCTGCGCTCTTTGGACTCGGTGATCGTGCTCATGCCAATCACCTTACCCGCCGCTCGTCGTGTGAACGAGCGGCGGGGAGGGGAGGGACTGGGACTACGCCGCGGCGGGCTGCGGGGCAGGCTCCAGGGTCACGGCCAGCACCTCGTCGATGGTCATCGCGAAGTGGAATTGCATCGCCTCGCGTATCTCCGCCGGCACGTCGTCCAGGTCACCCCGGTTGCGCTCGGGCAGGACCACATCGGTCAGCCCGGCAGCATGCGAAGCCAGGACCTTCTGCTTGACTCCGCCGATGGGCAGGACCCGGCCCTGCAGGGTGACCTCACCGGTCATGCCCACGGTGTGTTTCACCGGACGGGCACTGAGCAGGGAGGTCAGCGCCGTGACCATCGTCACGCCGGCGCTCGGGCCGTCCTTGGGGATCGCCCCCGCGGGGACATGGACGTGGAACGAGCGCTCCTCGAACTGGCTGGTGTCGATTCCGAGGTCGTCCGCGTGGCCGCGGACGTAGGACAGCGCGATCTGCGCCGACTCCTTCATCACGTCACCCAGTTGACCGGTCAGGGTCAGCCCAGGCTTACCGGGCATCGCCGTGGCCTCGACGAACAGCACATCGCCACCGGCGCCGGTCACGGCCAGGCCGGTCGCCACGCCCGGCACTGCCGTGCGGATGGCTGACTCCTGGAAGTGACGCTGGCGGCCCAGCGCCTCGCGGATCGCGTCGACGTCGATGACCACTGGGGCGATCGTCTCGTCTGAGGCGATCTTCGTCGCCGTCTTGCGCAGCAGCGTGCCGAGGTCGCGCTCCAGCTGGCGGACGCCGGCCTCACGCGTGTACTCGGTGGTCACGGTCTGCAGCAGCTCGCTGGAGATCTCGACCTCGTCGGATCGCAGTCCGTTGCGCTCCAGCTGGCGCGGCCACAGATAGCCACGGGCGATCGCGACCTTCTCCGAGGTGGTGTAGCCGTCAAAGCGGATCACCTCCATGCGGTCCAGCAGCGGGCCGGGGATCGTGTCGGCCACGTTGGCGGTGGCGATGAACATCACGCCGCTCAGGTCGAGCTCGACGTCCAGGTAGTGGTCGCGGAACGAGTGATTCTGGGCCGGATCGAGCACCTCGAGCAGGGCCGCGGAGGGGTCACCCCGCCAGTCGGCGCCGACCTTGTCAACCTCGTCGAGCATGATCACCGGGTTCATCGTTCCGGCGTCCCGCAGGGCTCGGACCAGACGTCCGGGAAGGGCGCCGATGTAGGTGCGGCGGTGACCGCGGATCTCAGCCTCGTCGCGGACGCCGCCCAGCGACATGCGGACGAACTTGCGTCCCGTGGCCCGGGCGATCGACTCGCCGATCGAGGTCTTGCCGGTTCCGGGCGGTCCGATGAGAGTGAGGATGGCTCCTCCGTCACGGCGATTCCGCGTGCCGGACTGGGCCCCGGACGCCTCATCAGGCTGCGGGCTCTGGCCGATCCCGCGATCGACGCGCAGCTTCTTGACGGCGATGTACTCGACGATCCGGTCCTTGACGTCGTCCAGCCCGGCGTGGTCCTCGTCGAGCACGACGCGAGCGTGCCCGGGGTCAAGGCGCTCCTCGGAGGTCTCATTCCACGGCACCGCGATCAGCCAGTCCAGGTAGGTGCGGATGACGCTTGACTCGGCCGACTGCTCGCCCATCCGCTCCAGGCGGCCGAGCTCCTTGACGGCCTGCTCCTTGGCGTGCTCGGGCATCCCGGCCTCTTCGATCTTGGTGCGGTACTCCTCCACGATCGAGGCGTCGTCCTCGTCCAGCTCCTTGCGGATGGAGTCCATCTGCTTGCGCAGGAAGTACTCGCGCTGCTGCTTCTCGGCTCCGGACTCCACGTCCTCGCGGATCCGCTTGCGGACCTGCAGCTCGGCCAGGCGCTCGCGCTGATAGGCCAGTGCGAGCTCCAGCCGCTCGGTGACGTCGAGCGTCTGCAGCAGCTTGACCTTCTGCTCATAGTTGAGGTCGGGGGAGTAGCCGGAGGTGTCGGCCAGGGTCCCCGGCTCGGAGATCGAGCGCAAGAAGGCCTGGATGCGGCCGTCGTCACCGCGAACCTCGAGGATCTCCTCGACCATGGCGCGGTACTCGCGCTCCAGGTTGCGGGTCTTGCCGTCGACGGGCACCGGGTCAGGCTGCTCGTCGACCTCGACGAACAGGCGTCCGTCGGGCAGCGTCTGCGCGGCACCGGCCACGCCTCGGTGTAGCCCCTGGAGGGCGACGGCGTGCCCGCCGCCGGGGAGGCGGACGTGATCTGAAATCTCGGCGACCGTGCCTACGGCCGCAAATTCATGCTCGTGCCTGGGTACGAGCAGCACTCGCTCCTCATCGC
The DNA here is from genome assembly GCA_030948805.1 of Actinomycetota bacterium. Taxonomy (GTDB): domain Bacteria; phylum Actinomycetota; class Thermoleophilia; order Solirubrobacterales; family Solirubrobacteraceae; genus Palsa-465. The sequence goes on from JALYZQ010000075.1 coordinate 7,224, forward strand.
CGGCCTCGATGGCCAGTGTGAGCGACATGCCCGGGAAGACGACAACGTCGTCCAGCGGGACCAGTAGAAGGCGGCTCATCAAGTCTTCACTTTCACTAGTTGCTTACGGCAGATAAGCGAAGAATACCACCCCAAGCCGTCGACTCGTGGATGGATCTCAGTCATTGCGACTGAGATTATCAGGGTGGTCACGTGTGGTGAGGCGGCCGCGGGCTTGCCGGCCGCGCAGATTTGGGATCATCGGCAGTGATGACTCAAGGCGATCGCAATGCGGCCTCGGAGCCGTCGGCCCATGATGTGCTGGCCGCGGAGGAGTTCGTGCTGCCCGCCTCGGACCCCAAGCTGCATCCCGAGTCGGCACACGATGTGCTGGCCGCCGAGGAGTTCGCGGTCCCGGCCCACGATCCCGACCTCCAGCACCACGGACCGGTGGCGCTGCCCTCGGACCCGACCGGGATCGTCGAGGCCCATGACGTCCTGGCCGCCGAGGAGTTCGCGCTGCCGGCGCCCCCGCCCACCCACCCGAGCCGGCCAGGTCGCGCCCGGAG
>JALYZQ010000128.1 GCA_030948805.1 Actinomycetota bacterium
GCCGCTCGGTCGGGCCTGAGGTGGCGGTGGAGCGCGAGCTGCTCTACGGCCCCGAGGGTGAGGAGGGCCAGCCGACTGACTCTGAGGGGGAGACAGTGGAGTCAGCTGAGCCGCTTGCGCGGGCCACGGATCAGGCGCAGGAGGCCACGGAGCCGACGGCAGAGAGCGTGGAGGCTGGTGACGCTGCTGCGGTCGCCGACGCCGAGCCCGCCGCCGGCCGAGAGCAGGTGTGACGAGGACCGAGAAGCCGCTGGCGCGGTCGGCCGCCGAGCTGGTGGCTATCGTCGCCGCCGCGCTCGGACTCGCGTTGGCCATCCAGGCGTTTCTGATCAAGCCCTACGAGATTCCCAGCGGCTCGATGGAGCCCACCCTGACTGTCGGACAGCGCGTGCTGGTGGATCGGATCGAGACTCACTTCTTCACTCCGGCGATCGGCAACATCCTCGTCTTTCACCCGCCGGCCAGCGAAATGTGCGCCAACCCCGATCAAGGTCAGAACCAGGCTGAGCAGCAGTGGCCCAGCGCCTGTGACCTAGCCCAGCGCCACGCCTCGACCCAGACCTACATCAAGCGCGTCGTGGGCCTCCCCGGTGACCGTCTCTCGATCCGCCAGGGCCACGTCTACCGCAACGGAGCGCGCGAGGGCGACTCCTTCGCCGAGCCGTGCCAGAACGCAGGCGAGTGCAACTTTCCCGTCACCATCACCGTCCCCCGCGGTGAGTACTACATGATGGGGGACAACCGACCCGACTCACTGGACAGTCGCTTCTGGGGCCCGGTTCCGAAGGCCTGGATCATCGGCAAGGCCTTCTTCACCTATTGGCCCCCCAATCGGATCGGCTCGCTCTAGTGCCCCGTTTCTCCGACTCGCGACTCTAGTGAGACACTTGCCATGAAAAGTACCCGGTCCGGTTTCAAGTCGCTGGTCGAGCTGGTCGTCACGGTGGCCGTCGCGGTCGGCGTGGCGCTGCTCATTCAGGCCCTCATCGTCAAGCCCTACCGGATTCCCAGCCCCTCGATGGTGCCCACGCTGGACGTCGGCCAGCGCGTCCTGGTCAACCGGTTGGATACCTCGCCGGGGCTGGGCGACGTCGTGGTCTTTCACCCCCCCAGCGGCTCGAACCCGGCCGACGCCTTGTGCGCAGCGGCGAGCCAGGGCAGCGGTCACCCTCAGGCCTGTGATCGGCCCACCAAGGGGCAGGCCGGCTCAACCTTCATCAAGCGCCTGGTCGGACTGCCCGGAGACCGCATCCAGATCATCGACGGCCACGTCATCCGCAACGGCAAGCCCGAGCACGACCCCTACATCGTGCAGTGTCGCTCGCAGGATCCCGTTCCCTGCAATTTCCGCCAGTCAATCACGATTCCGCCCGCCCATTACTTCATGATGGGGGACAACCGTGGGTTTTCCGACGACAGCCGCCTCTGGGGTCCGGTCCCTCAGCAGTGGATCATCGGCGTCGCCTTCTTCACCTACTGGCCGCTCCGGCGGGTCGGGACCCTCTAAGGCGCCGCGGCGCCGGCCCGGCCGTCCCGGGCGCCGGCTGCTTCACTTCGACCGCGGACTGGGCTTTCGCTACGTGGCCGGGGCCGACGAGGCCGGGCGTGGATGCCTGGCCGGTCCCCTAGTCGCGGCTGCCGTGCGCTTTGACCTTCAGCGCATCGGCCCGGCCCAGGCCCGTGCGCTGAGCGCGCTCAACGATTCCAAGCAGCAGACGCCCGAGGGCCGGGCGGCGCTGTACCCGGTCATCCTCGGGCTGGCCGACCAGGTTTCGATCGTCTCCCGCTGTGCTCCGGGGATCGACGTCCGCGGCCTGCACAAGACCAACCTGGCCGCGCTGCGCGATGCACTGGCTGCAGTGGCCTGTCCCGAGTGTGTCTGCCTGAGCGACGGCTTTCCGGTGTCGGGATTGGGCTACGAGCAGCGGGCGGTGATCGGTGGGGACGCCAAGAGCGCGGCCATCGCCGCCGCCTCGGTGCTGGCCAAGGAGACGCGCGATCGCTACATGCGCCGGGCCGACTCAGCCCACCCCGGGTGGGAGTTCGGTCAGCACGTCGGCTACTCGACGCCCGAGCACCGTGAGGCGATCGAGCGCCTGGGGGTCTCACCGCTGCATCGCCTGTCGTTTCAGTCCATGGCCTACCAGCAGCTCGCGCTCGGCTAGAACGCGCCTTCCAGGTGGTCGAGGGAGACCAACCGGCCCGCCGCGTCGAAGGTCACGCCGATGGCGTCGAAGCGGATCTGGTCGGCGTGGGGGCGGGGGCGGCGCTCGGCCAGCCAGCGGCCCGCCATCCGGCGTACGCGACCCTGCTTGCCCGGACCCAGGGCGTCGAAGGGGGCGCCGGCCCGTCCGGCCACGCGGCGCGACTTGACCTCGCAGAAGGCCAGGGTGTGGCCGTCAAAGGCGATGATGTCCAGCTCCCCCCATCGCGTGCGGTAGTTGCGTTCCACGATGGCAAAGCCCCGCCGCTTCAGATGCTCGGCGGCCAGCTGTTCACCGGTCGCTCCCAGGTGCTGGCGGGCGTGCGGAGTCATGGCCACGCAAGCTAGGGACGATCCCGTGTCCCGTGGGTGACCGCGCGTCACGATTGTGCGCCGATCGGCCGGGCAAAAGACACGCAGTCGGCACAAGCCGTCACCCACTCCTGACGCGATCGCCCCTAGCTTGGGTCGATGCTCGCCCGGGTACGCACATTCGCCATCGACGGCGTCCAGACCCGCCCGGTGTGGGTCGAGGTCGACATCCGCACGGGCCTGCCATCGTTCACGATTGTCGGCCTGGGCGACACGGCGGTTCGCGAGTCGCGTGACCGGATCCGGGCCGCGGTCCTGAACTCGGGCTTTGAGTTCGCGCAGAGCCGGATCACGGCCAATCTCGCCCCCGCGTTCCTGCGCAAGGCCGGTCCCGGCTTCGACGCCGCACTCGCGCTGGCCCTACTGGCCGCCAGTGGGCAGGTGCCCAGCGGCGCCCTGGACGCCTACGCCGTGTTCGGAGAGCTGTCGCTCGGCGGGGAACTGCGAGATTCACCGGGCGCTTTGGCCGTGGCCGAGGGCGCCTGCCGGGCGGGCTGCCGAGGCCTGATCGTCCCCCGCGAGCGCGCCCGCGAGGCCGCGTTGGTCGACGGCTTGACCATCATCGCCGTGCCCGACCTGCGAACGGCGGTGGCTGTCCTGCGC
>JALYZQ010000144.1 GCA_030948805.1 Actinomycetota bacterium
CGGCTGCACTACGCGCGGTGGGTTACTCTGGCGGGCTTGGCGGCTTCGTCTCATCACAGTTTGATCGGCTCTGACTTCTGGCCCCGGCGCAGGATGACATCATCGCGTGGGGCCGGGGTCACCATCCTGCTCGCGCTCGTAATAGCACTCGCCGGGTGCGGATCGAGCGGTTCTGCGACCTCTTCGGGCGCCCACTCGGGCACGAAACGCGCCCGCCGCGCGACGGTTCCGGGACCGATGCGCCTCGCGTACCGTACGCTTTTCTCGCTTCCCGCGCCGCTTCGTGACCCGGCCACAGCTTCGGTCAACGGCACGCAGGCTGCGCTTCTCGGAGGCCTGGACGCTGCCGACACGTCTAGCAACGAAATTCAGCTCATCGATGCGCACCGGGTGGTCTACCGGGGCACGTTGCCCGGCGTGCAGCACGATGCTCAGGGGGCGACGCTCAACGGCCAGGTCTACGTGTTCGGCGGTGGTGATCTGAGCGAGCTGAACCACATCCTCGGCTTCGACCCCGGGCGGCACGGGGTCCACCCGGTCGGGGTTCTGCCCACGGCGTCCTCGGACGTCGCCGTCACCGCGGTCGGGGGCACCGCGTACGTGGTCGGCGGCTTTGACGGCAGCCGCTACCTGGACACGATCCTGGCCTGGCGCCCGGGGGCGCCGGCCAAAGTAGTCGGGCATCTGCCCGTCGGTCTGCGCTACTCAGCGGTAACGGCGGCGGGGGGCAAAGTGATCATCGCCGGCGGCTCGACTCCGGCCGGCGCCAGCCGCGCGATCTACAGCTTTGACCCGGCGACCGGACAACTGCGTCGGATCGGTCAGCTTCCCCATCCGATCACCCACGCCGGGGCGGCCAGCCTGGGCGGCTACGTGTATCTGGTCGGCGGCCGTGGGGACGCGGTCACCGCCCAGACGCGCAGCGTGTGGTCGATCAATCCCAGCACCGGCGCCGTCCGTCCAGCGGGGCGACTGCCCATCCCGCTGTCCGATGCGGGGGTGGTCGCGCTCGGACAGAGCATTCTCGTGGTCGGCGGCTTCACCGGCCAGAGCACCGTGGCCGCAGTGGGCGAGCTGGCCCGGGCCAGCGCGCCTTGACCCGGGCTCAGCGCGACTGCCGCTGTACGGCGAGCACGTAGTCGACCACGGCCTCCACCTCGGCCCGGTGCAGCCGGCGGCGAACGGGCATCTCGGCCGTGAACTGGAGCAGCACCGGGCGGCGCAGGTGGACGTCCAGCAGGTCGCCGCCCTGTTGCCGAGCTGAGCTTGCACCCGACAGTGAATGACATGCGCGGCAGCTGGTCGCGAAGACCATCCGGCCGACTGCGCTGCGCTCTGGCCCCGGACGGGTGCCGGCGCTTGCGCAGCCCGCCATCCCGACTGACGTGGCCGCGAGCAGGGCTGCCGTGCGGGCGGGCATTCTCCCAGGCTACGGTGTCAGGACCAGCGTCATCGCCGTCCCAATCGCCCGGGTAGGGTGGCGCGGATGTTCACGATCAGCCACCGCGACCGCGCCAGCCGCGCTCGGAGCGGCGTCCTGAAGCTCGCCCACGGCCCGGTGGCCACCCCGGCTTTCGTGCCCCTGGCCACCCGCGGCGCGGTCAAGACCCTGGAGCCCCGGGATCTGGAGGCGCTGGGGTACGAGATGGTGCTGGGCAACACCTTCCACCTGTTCCTGGCCCCGGGCCCGGAGCTGGTGGCCGAGCTCGGGGGGCTGAACCGGTTCATGCGTTGGTCACGCCCGATCATCACCGACTCGGGCGGATTTCAGGTCTTTTCGATGGGTCACGGCGGCGTGGCCGATGAGATCAAGGGCCGTCGATCGCAAGGCGCTTCGGGTGCTGACTCAAGCGGCACGATCCTGGCCATCGAGGAAGCTGGAGTGCGGTTTCGCTCCTACCTGGACGGAGGCGAACGCTTCATGGGCCCGGAGACCTCGATGGCGGTGCAGGGGGCGCTGGGCTCGGACATCGCGCTGGTCTTCGACGAATGCACGCCGTTTCACGTCAGCCGCGACTACACCGCCCGCTCGATGGAGCGCACACACCGCTGGCTGGCGCGCTGCCTGGCCTGGCATGAGCGCGAGGGTCCCGCGGGACAGGTCGTGTACGGCATCGTCCAGGGAGGGACTGAGCGTGATCTGCGGGCCACTTCGGCCGAGACGGTGGCCGCGAGCGGATGCGCCGGGATCGCCATCGGCGGCTCGCTGGGCCAGGACAAGGCGCAGATGTACGAGGTCGTGGACTGGACGACCGGCGACCTGGAGCGCCTGGCCCCCGCCCGACCCCGTCATCTGCTGGGCATCGGGGAGGTCGACGACCTGATCACCGGTGTGCAGTACGGGATCGACACATTCGACTGCGCCATGCCCACGCGGCTGGGCCGGCACGGCATGGCCCTGGTGCCCGATCCGGCCCGGCGCTGGCGGGTGGACCTGGTTAAGTCGCGCTGGCGACGCAGCGCCGAGCCGATCCTCGACGGCTGCCTGTGCCCGGCATGTGCGGGTGGCTACTCGCGGGCCTACCTGCATTACCTGCTGCGGGCGCGCGAGCTGACCGGAGCGCGCCTGGTCACGCTGCACAACCTGAGCTTCATCGCCCGGCTGATGGGCGACCTGAGAACCGCGATCGCCAGCGGCCGGCTGCCAGAGACGGCGGCGGCGCTGCGCGCCGGGGCCGCCCCCGGCGCTACTTCGTGTAGCTGTTGATCAACCCCTGCAGCTGGTTGACCGCTGACTGGGCGTCATGGCCGACGATTTGCCTGTAGTGCACGACGGTCTTGGAGGCGCTGTTGGCCAGGCTGACGGCGATGATGACCACGATCAGGAGCACCACCAGCGCCACCAGCACGGCCAGCATGCGGCGAAAGCCTCGGCTCTCCACAGGCTGGACCGGCGGTCCCATACGCCGGGGTGTATGGGCAGGCTCCACGCGGCGGGGAGGCCGACGCGCCTGCACCTGTCGGGCGGGGCGGGTAGGGGCAGTCCGCGGCGCGGGACGCGGGTTGACCCGCGTAGCGGCGGTACCGGCGTCGTCCTGGTCCATGAAGCGGGTGGCGCCGGTGGCGGGTCCCGTCTTGCCGGCGTCGGCGGGAGCGATTCCGCGGGCGCCCTGAGCCAGCGTCTCGGCCAGCTGCAGAGCGTTCTCAGGGCGGTCGCGCTGATCAATGGCCAACGCCGCCTCGACCGCTTGGGCCAGGCTGTGGGGTACGCGCGGGTTGAGCTGATCAAGCGGTGTGGGAGCCTCGCGCTGCTGCTTAAGGGTCAGCTCCGACAACGAGTTGGCCTCATAGGGCAGACGTCCGGAGATGAGCTGGTAGGTCACCACGCCCAGCGAGTAGAGGTCGGCCCGGGGGCCGGCCTCGTCCCCGCGGGCCTGCTCGGGAGCCAGATAGGCCGCCGTGCCCAGCACTGAGCCGACCTGGGTGATGCTGGACTGGTCAACGGCGCGGGCGATCCCGAAGTCGGCCAGCTTGACGACCGCACCCTCGGAGACCAGCAGGTTCCCAGGCTTGACGTCGCGGTGGATCACCCCATGGCGGTGCGCATACTCCAGGCCCCGGCAGGACTGAGTGACCACATCCAGAGCAAAGTCCAGGTCCAGGTGGCCGCGATCGCGCAGCAGCTCAGCGCACGAGTGGCCCGGGACGTGCTCCATAACGATGAAGTGCTGGTGGTGGCCGGCGTCAAACCCGAAGTCGAACACCTGAACGATGTTGGGATGGACGAGGCGAGCTGCCGCCAGGGCCTCACGGCGAAAGCGTGAGACGAAGGTCGGATCGTCGGCCAGGTGCTCGGCCAGCAGCTTGATCGCCACGTGACGCTCCAGGCGGCTGTCCAGGGCGAGATGAACCGTCGACATGCCGCCGACGCCGATACGGCCTTCGATCCGGTATCTGCCGGCGATCGTGGTCGTGCTGGTCATAGCCGTCTAGTTTCCGCCGGCCCCGGCGCCGCCGTTGCTCTTGCCATTGCCGTTCCCGAGGCCCGCGCCGCCGTTGGAGGTAGAGGTATTGCTCGAGGTGGGCGGGTTGGTGGCTGTGCTGGAGGTCGTCGGGTTGGTGCTCGTGGTGCTGGGCGCGCTGGAGGTCGTGGGGCTGGAGCTGGTCCTGCTCGGAGAGGCGGTCGACGAGGTGCTGGCCGAACTGCTGGAGCAGTCCCGGGCGGCGAGCTGGCTGATGCGGCTTGCGCCCTGGTCGAGGTTTCTGGCCAGGGTCTGGTTCACGCTCGAGGGCAGGGCGGCGACCTCGCTGCTGAAGGCCTGTGCAGCCTTGTCGGCGGCGCCGCACTGGCCCGCCGAGACCGCCGAGGACACAGCGCTGAGCTGGGCGTTGAGATTGCTGGCCTGGTTGGAGTCGAGCAGGCCGTTCTGGCCGCCGCAGGCGACCACGAATGCAACCGCGAAGCCGAGGCCTCCGGCCAGGAATGCTCGCGAGCCATGGCCCATCCGGGCCTGACTTTAGAGGCTGGTGCGGTTGGGGTGGGGTTAGGGGCCCCGCGGGTCCGGGCGCTTGGCTCCGGTGCCCTCACTGCCCGTAGAGCAGGCGCTCAGCCAGCGAATCTGGGAGCCGCGCCGCGCGGATTGCTGCTCCGGCCCCGGCGATGTCGTACTCCGTGCGCCGGTAGACGGCGTCCCAGCTGTCCAGATCGAACTCCAGCCAGCCGGCGCGGGGATCCCCGTCGCGCGGCTGACCCACGCTGCCGGGGTTCAGCAGCCACTCGCCCTCGTCCAGATCGACCTCCTCATCGGCGCCGCGAGTCTCACCGCTCGCCGGCTGGCCGGCTAAGCGCGAGAACGACAGAGCGACATGGCTGTGTCCGATCAGGGAGATTCGCTGTGTCTGGGTGTCGAGGCAGAGCTCGGCCTGCAGCGGGGAGAGGACGTACTCCCAGACGGGATCACGAGGGCTGGCGTGGTAAAGGCCGACGCGCTCCCCGGTGTTGGCCGGCTCCAGCTGGTTGAGGAAGGCCAAAGTCGACTCAGAGATCGTCTCCTGTGTCCACGTCGCGGCCAGCGCGGCGCCGCGGGAGAACTGCTCGAGCGGCAGACTGCCGCGAACGCCCAGATCGTGGTTGCCGGCCAGGCAGATCGCGGCGTGGCCGCGAGCCAGCTCCACGCACGCGTCAGGATCGGCGCCGTAGCCGACGAGGTCGCCCAGGCACCACAGCTCCTGGCACTCTGATTCAGCGATGGCGTCAAGGACGGCCTCAAAAGCCTGACGATTGCCGTGAATGTCCGAGACGATGGCGATCCGCATCCCTACAGTCTCCCGTGTGAGGCCTGGACAGCGCTACCGAACCTTCGGGCCTTTGTTACTGGCCGTGGCCGGGGCTGAGGTGGCGCGCCGCGTGCTCACCCCGCGAAGCGCGCCCATCGAGCCCGCTCCGGTGCGCGCCGATCGCTACTTCAGTGCTGAAGAGATGCGGCGCGGAGCCGGTTACGCGCGGCCTCAACGGGCACTGGCTCTGATACGGGCCGGCATTGAGCTGGCCGCGGTCACCGTGGTCGTCGCCCGTCCTCCGACTGCTCCGCAGTGGGCCGACCGCCGTCCTGCACTGGGCGGCGTGGTGGGTAGCGGACTACTGTCCGCGCTCCTCGTCCTGCCGGCGCTTCCGCTGAGTGCCGTAGCCCGGCGCCGCGCCGTCATCGTCGGTCTGGACACCCAGTCGTGGCGGGCGTGGGGGATCGACCTGGGCAAGGCGGCCGGCATCCAGGCGGTGCTGGTGGGAGGCGCGGGTGGAGCCGTGGTGGCCCTCATGCAGCGCTACCCGCGCGGCTGGTGGGGGCCGGCGGCGGCGGGCTCGGTCATCTTCGGCGCCGCGCTGGCCGCACTGGCCCCGGTCTTGCTGGACCCGGTATTCAACGACTTCACGCCCCTACCCGAGGGTCAGACTCGGTCTGACGTGCTGGACCTGGCCCGCCGGGCGGGTATCCGCGTGGGCGAGGTCTACTCGGTCGATGCCAGCCGCCGGACGACGGCCGCCAACGCCTACGTGGCCGGCCTAGGGCCGAGCAAGCGTGTGGTCATGTTCGACACCCTCCTGGACCGCTACTCGCGCGATGAGGTCCGGATGGTGCTCGCCCATGAGCTCGGCCATGTGCGCTACCGCGATGTGCCTCGCAACGTGGCGTACGCGGCGCTGGTGGCTCCCGGCGCCACGCTGGCCATTCAGCGGCTGAGCTGGGCGCTGTCTCTGGAGCGGGGGACCCCAGGCGCCTTGCCCGCTCTGGCCCTGGCCACCGCTCTGGTCAGTGTGCCGCTGGGATTGATCGGCAACCGCCTCTCCCGGGCGCTGGAGCGGCGGGCCGACCAGTACTCGCTCGAGCTGTGCCGCGCACCCGAGGCCTTCATCTCCTTCGAGCGAACGATCGCGCTGCAGAATCTGGCCGATCTGGATCCGCCGCGATGGGTCTCGCGGTTGCTGGCCACGCATCCCCCGACCCTGGAGCGGATCGGTGCCGCCGAGGCGTTCGCCGCCGCGGCGGCTTAGCCCACGCGCCTCGGCTCAGCCTTCGGTGGGGGGCGGGGCCGCGCCGCCACCCCACTCGGGGAGGTTCTTGATCCCCTCCCGGGTCTGCCACTTGGAGTAGTTGTCCTGCATGGCGTCAATCAGCTCGCGCATGAACCGTGCGGAGAGATTGATGCGCGAGACCACCACGCCAGGGATCTCCTCCTCCTCGACCTCGTGGTCCACACGGGCGAAGGTGATCGTGAACTCGTACTCGGAATGGCTGACGTTGGCGAAGTTCGAGTACACGCCGGCCATGATCTCCGGCGAGAAGTGAATGTTTATGTGGCGCTCGGGCGGGTTCGGCTCTTCCATAGGCCTCAGACGCTACCGAAAACCGGGGAGAAATTCGGGGAGGACGTAGGAGCACTTAGTATCCCCGCGTGCGCATCGTCGTTGTCGCCGTGGGGAGGTTGCGTCCGCCGTTTGCCGATGACGTCCAGCACTATCAGAAGCTGCTGGCCGGGCACACGCGCCTGGAGCTGATCGAAGTCCGCGAGGACGAGCACGCGGTCAGGCGGGTGCCCCCGCGCGCCTACGTCTCACTGCTGGATCGCGGCGGCCAGCGCCCGGACTCGCTGGCCTTCGCCAAGTTCCTGGAGGAACGCCGGCGCAGCGGCCGTGACCTGTGCTTCGTCATCGGCGGGCCGTTCGGGCTGGACCTCGACCATGTCGACCACCGCCTGTCACTGGGTGAGATCACGCTTCCCCACCAGCTGGCCCGGGTCCTGCTGCTCGAGCAGCTCTACCGCGCCCACAAGATCCTGGCCCGGGAGCCGTACCACTACTGATGTCCACTGGCGGCGACATCCCGGGACGGCGGCGGGCCTTTGAGCAGCGCATGCGGACCCGGCGCGAGGTGCGGATGTTCGGTCGCCGCTTGGTCATCCTGCTCACCACGCTGGCCGGCCTCATCATTGTCGGCACGGCCGCCTTCAGCCTCACAGAGGGCACGTCCCCGGCGTACTCGTTCGCCTGGACCCTGGACACGGTGACCACGCTGGGGGCAATCCAGGATCCGCATGACGCCGCCGGGCGTGTGGTCGTCGTGGCCTTGGAGCTGTTTGGCATAGGTACGCTCTTCTACGGGCTGGCCACGGTGGCGGAGTTCTTCGTTTCCGGGCAGCTCAGCGGCCTGCTCGATGCACGGCGCAACCAGCGCATGATCGACTCCTACAGCGACCACTACATCATCTGCGGCTTCGGGCGCGTGGGCCGTCAGGTCGCCCGCGACCTGCGCCAGGCCGGGGTGCGTCACGTCACCGTCGACAGCAATCCCGGGCACCGGGAGACGGCCGAGACGATGGGCGTGCGCTACATCGAGGGCGAGGCCGCCGACGACGAGGTGCTGCTCAAGGCGGGCATTGAGAGGGCCCGGGCGCTGATCGCGTGCGTGGACTCCGATGCCGAGAACATCTTCATCGTGTTGACCGCGCGTGAGCTGCGTCCCGACCTCCTGATCGTCGCCCGCGCCTCGGCTGAGGACAACGAGAAGAAGCTGCTCCGCGCGGGCGCCGACCGCGTGATCTCGCCCTATAAGACCTCGGGCTCGGAAATGGCCCGCGTCGCGCTTCACCCGCAGGTTGGGGGAGCCGTGCAGGTCGCCGACTACCGCCTGGAGGAGATCGAGGTCCTGGCCGGCTGTGAAGGCATCGGCAAGTCGATCCAGGAGGTGCGTGGCGAGTCGGTGATAGTGGCCGTACGACGCACCGACGGTCGCCTAGAGGCCCAGCCGGCACCGGAATCCGAGCTCCAGCCGGGCGACATGCTGGTCGCCATCGGCACCCCGGAGGCCCTGGACCGCCTGGAGGATGCCTTTCAGCCTCTGGTGGCAAGGGGATCGTGAAGTCCGCCCTGTTGGAGCTGCGCGTGGCCGTCCAGGCCGCGGCCAGCGCCGTCAAGGGCGGCAACGGCGACGCGCCGATACGGACGCGCGTCGAGCGCTCACGCCGTGAGGGACAGGGCGACTACTCCACCAACGTGGCCATGCTCCTGGCCCCGGTACTCGGCGCGCCCCCGCGGGATATCGCCGAGCGGGTCGGTGCCGCTCTGGCCGAGCAGCTCGGGGACGAGCTCACGCGCCGGGAGGTAGCTGGTCCCGGCTTCTTGAACCTCACCTTGTCCGACGCCTGGCATCGGCGCGCGACCCGCAACATCCTTCAGGCCGGGGACGGGTACGGGGGTGGGGGAGCAGATCCCACCTTGCGCGTCCAGGTCGAGTTCGTGTCGGCCAACCCCACCGGCCCCTCGGTGGCGGCCGGCGGCCGGCACGCGGCTTTCGGCGACTCACTGTCGCGGATCCTCGCCCACCACGGTCACGAGGTCTCTCGCGAGTACTACGTAAACGACGCCGGTAGCCAGATCCGGCTGCTCGGGGAGTCGGTCAAAGCCCGAGCCCGCGATGAGCCGATCCCCGAGGGCGGCTACCAGGGCGATTACGTGCGTGAGCTGGCCGCGCGCGTTCCCGAGGCCGCCGAGTCAGAGGTCGAGGAGGTGGCCGACCGTGCGGTAGCCCTGCTGCTGGACCAGATCCAGGCCACCATGGAGCGCTACCGTGTGTACTTCGACCGCTACTTCAGCGAGCGCACGCTGTATGAGGGCTCGCCCAGCGACGTCGAGCGCGGCCTGGCGGTGCTGGAGCAGGCCGGCCACACCTATCGCTCAGAGGGCGCGCTGTGGCTGCGCACCACGACCTTCGGCGACGACAAGGACCGCGTGCTGGTGCGCTCTGACGGCCAGCCCACCTACTTCACCTCCGACGTCGGTTACCTGCTCAATAAGCTCGACCGGGGGTTTGAGCTTCTGCTGATGCCAGTCGGAACCGACCACCACGGCTACGTGGCCCGCATCGAGGCCGCGTTTGCGGCGCTGGGCGGCCGACCGGGCGCGATTGAGGTCCTGCTGGCCCAGTTCACGCACCTGATCGAGGGCAACAGTCGCGCCGCCATGTCCAAGCGCCGGGGGGACTTCGTCACTCTGGACGAGCTGCTGGACGAGATCGGCGTCGATGCCACGCGTTACTTCATGCTCCAGCGCTCCCATGACCGCACGCTGGACCTCGACCTCGACCTGGCCCGGCGGGAGTCAGCCGAAAACCCCGTCTACTACATCCAATACGCGCACGCGCGGATCGTGACCATGCTCGGCAAGCTGGCTCCAGGGCGTCTGGACACGGCCCTGGCGCCGGACGCCAACTGGAACGGCGGCAGCCTGGACCGTTCTGAGCGCGCCTTGGTCGAAACCCTGGCCGCCTTCCCCGATGAGGTCGCCGAAGCCGCGGCGCGGCGTGCCCCCCACCGGATCGCGGCCTATGCGCTGGAGCTGGCACAGGAATTCACCGCGTTCTATCGCGACTGCAAGGTGGTGGG
>JALYZQ010000177.1 GCA_030948805.1 Actinomycetota bacterium
GACATGCAGCTCGACGTCAACCTGCGCTCGATCGTCCTCTTCTATCGAGATTGCGTGGGCATGCTCCGCGCGGCGGCGGCTGAGGACCAGAAGGCGGTCGTGGTCAACACGGCCTCGATCTCGGGCAAGTCCGGTGAGGCGTGGCTGTCGGTCTACTCGGCCACCAAGGCGGGCGTGGTCGGGTTCACCGAAGCCATGAACAAGGAGCTGGGCGGCGACGGGATCAAATCCTGCGCGCTGTGCCCGGCCTTCGTGGACACGCCGATGACCGACTTCGTCAAGCAGAGCGTGGACGCCGAGAAAATGATCCGCGCCGAGGACATCGCCGAGGCCGTGCGCATGCTGCTGCGCGTCTCCCCGGGGTGCGTGATACCCGAGATCATCTTCCAGGCTCCGGGCGCGATGCCCGACGGTCTCACCGTTGTGGGCTGACGGCGCGCCGCTCGGGGGCCACGACGGCCGTACTCCCCGAGTGCAGTTGCTCTAGCAGTCGCTCGTAGTCGTCGTGACGGCGCACCAGCCGCGTCCAGGCCCAGCCTGACCGGCCGCCGAGTTCGACACTTCGGTCGGGGTCGCCGGGGCGACGCGGCACGGCCGGCCGCTGACGCCGCGCCAGCAGTTCCAGGTGCTCGCGGCGAGCGGCGGCGAGGTCGGATCCGGGCGCTTCGTCGGCCAGGAGACTGGCCTCGAGGTAGGTCTTGAGCACCCGCAGCTCACGCTCGGTGGCCCGCCGGGACCCTCGCTTTGACGACCCACGGAAGGCAAAGCGATCCCAGGCCCGCGCGAAAGCGATCAGGCTGGTGCGGCCCCCGGCCCGATGGGCGGCCAGCATCGGACATACGCCGTCAGACGTCGAGTAGGCCCCGACGATAATCGGGTTGGCGGCTATCCCGGCCAGCATCGCGATGCGCGTGCGCCGGGGCAGGCAGTCCACGGCCCGGCGCAGGTCGGCGCTGGTTGCTCGGGGGCTCGTTCGCATAGGGTTCGCCAGGCCAGAGCGCGGCCGGGCCAATCTAGTCGTGTCCGTCTGAGCCCACAAGCGATCTCCTCGCCACGAAAGGAACCTTGCAAATGAAACTGGGTGTCAACCTCGGCTACTGGGGGCTGGGAATGGGCCCGCAGGATCAGCTGCAGACGGTTCAGGAGGCCGAGCGGCTCGGCTATGACTCCGTCTGGGCCGCGGAGGCCTACGGCTCTGACGCGGCCACGGTCCTGGCCTGGCTGGCCGCCGGAACCAGCAAGATCAAACTCGGCTCGGCCATCTTCCAGATGCCCGGCCGCACCCCCGCCCTGACCGCGATGACCGCGGCCACGATCGACGAGCTCTCCGGCGGGCGCATGGTGCTCGGAATCGGCTCCTCCGGGCCCCAGGTCGCCGAGGGCTGGCACGGCCAGCGCTTCGCTCGCCAGCTGCAGCGCACGCGCGAGTACGTAGCCGTGGTTCGCCAGGCGTTGGCCCGTGAGCGTCTGGAGTTCAAGGGCGAGACGCTCGAGCTGCCGCTGCCCGACGGCCCCGGCAAGGCGCTGAAGCTGATGATCAACCCCGTGCAGGAGCGAATCCCCATCTATCTGGCCGCGATCGGCCCCAAGAACACCGCGCTGGCCGGGGAGATCGCCGACGGCTGGATCCCCACCTTCTTCTCGCCCGAGCACGTGGCGCAGTTCCGCGAGCGTCTGCAGGAGGGTGCCGACCGCAGCGGGCGATCCCTGGATGACTTCGACATCGCCCCCACCGTGCAGGCCTACGTGTCCGATGACCGCGACATGGCCCGCAATCTGATGCGTCCGGTCCTCGCGCTGTACATCGGCGGGATGGGCTCGCGCAAGCAGAACTTCTACAACAACCTCGTCCAGCGCTACGGGTTCGAGGAGGCGGCGGCGGAGATACAGGACCTGTACCTGGAGGGCAAGAAGGCCGAAGCCGGTGAGGCCATCCCGGCTGAGCTGATCGACGCCGTCTGCCTGTGCGGCCCGCGCGATGTGGTCTCAGAGCGGCTGACCGCTTTCCGCGAAGCGGGCGTGGGCACTCTGATGGTCAGCCCGATGGCTTTCACGGCCGATGACCGGATGGCCCAGCTGCGCGCGGTGGCTGAGCTGGCGGCTTGAGCGCGCCGCCGCTGCGCTTCTTCCTGGGCGCCTTCGGCCAGCCCGGCCACGCCTTCCCCATGCTCGCCCTCGGCGCCGAACTGGTCTCACGCGGGCACGAGGTGGTCTATGAGACCTGGAGCCGGTGGCGTGAGCACGTCCAGGACCACGGCATGCGCTTCGTGGCCGCCCCCGAGTATCCGGCCTTTCCCACCCGAGAGCGGCCGATCCAGCCCTACCAGGCGATGGTCGTGGCGGCACGGCAGACGCGTCCTGAGATCACGGCCGCTTCGCCTGACGTTGTCGTACACGACATCCTCACCCTGGCCCCCGCGCTGGCCGCCGAGCTCGAGGGGGTGCCTGTGGCCACGTTCATCCCCCACGTGTATCCCGTCGGAGCCCCCGGCCAGCCACCGTATGCGATGGGGGCGCGCCGGGCCCGCAGCGCCCTTGGTCGCCGCGCCTGGCGGGCGTTTGATCGTCCGGTGGCCGCCGGTCTGCGACGAGGACGTCAGGAGCTAAACGGCGCTCGGGCCCGGCTGGGCCTGGCCCCCGTGCAGCGCCTCCATGGCGGTCTGAGCCAGGAGCTCTGCCTGGTCGGCACGCTGCCCGAGCTGGAGTACCCCCGCATCTGGCCCGAGCACGTGCACGTCGTCGGCCCGCTGGTCTGGGAGCCCCCGTTCGAGCCCGTGCAGCCACCGGCGGGTCGGGCGCCTCTGGTTCTGGTGGCTCCCTCGACCGCCCAGGACCCCGACCATCGCCTCCTGCGCGCCGCCCTGGCCGGGTTGGACGGAGAGCCCGTGCGGGTGCTGGCCACCTGGAATCGTCGCGCGCTCCCCGGACCGGCCACGGTGCCGGCCAACACTCGATTGGTGGAGTGGATCTCCTACGCGCAGACGATGCCCGATTGCGCCCTGGTCATCTGTCACGCCGGGCACGGAACGCTGGTCCGGGCGCTGGTCTCCGGCGCCAGCGTGCTCGCCGTGCCCCACGCCGGGGACATGGCCGAGAACGCCGCGCGGGCCGACTGGGCGGGCGTTGGCGTCCGGCTCCCCTGGGGCCTGCTCAGCCCCCGAACGCTGCGCCTGGCTACTCGGCGCGCTCTGGCCAGCCGGACACTGCGTGACAACGTCGGGCGCCTGGCCGCGGGCACCAGCGCCGGGGCGGGCGCCGCCCGGGCGGCCGACCTTCTGGAGGCGATGGCCCTCAGGCGGCGGGAGGCTGGGCGCGGACAAAGGCGATGACCTCGGGGTCCTCGCTCTGCCAGCGATCGACGGGCTCGCCGTAGCACGTGCACAGCTCGACCTCAACCCGCTGCGAGCTGACCTGGACCATCCGCCAGGTCGCGCCGTGCTGGACCCAGCGCTCGAGCTCGGCGATGGTGGCGCGGTGAGACATGGCCGGCGGGTCAGCCGTCAGTCGTAGCCGTCGCCGGGGCGCTAGCGGCTCTTGTCCCCACGTCGGCCAGCGATGACGGGGGATTGGCCTGCGCCCAGGCGATGATCCGCTTTGACCCCTTGACCACCGTGCCGTCGTCGAGTACCAGCACGGGAACCCAGTAGCTCCCGGTCAGCTCCTTGACCTCTCGGCGACCCGGGGTCAGATCGTTGATGAACCCGGGTAGCGGCCCCAGCCCGTAGGACCTGACGACCTCGGGCCGATGCCCGGCTTCGGTCAGCGCCTTGTGGGCCTCTCCGCACGGATGCGCATGCACGGGCTTACCGGCGGTCCAGGTTCCGTAGCAAACGTAGAGCTTCATCCAATCGTCACCTCGTGGGCAAGCTGCGGGGGTGGGACTCGAACCCACAACCTAACGGTTAACAGCCGTTTGCTCTGCCATTGAGCTACCCCGCATCTGGGTTACTCCGGACTACTCTAGATCGGCCTCGGGTGCTCGAACTCTATCCACAAGAGCAATCACGCCGCCCTCGAGTTCGGCATGGCAGTTAGAGCACAGCAAGGCGCATTTTCTTGCCTCCGCCTGCGCGGTAACAATGGACAGTGCCAGCCCGTTGGTGTTGAGCTCCAGCCGCTTCTGCTTTGGATCCAGGTGATGGAATTGCAGGGCGCCGAGGTAGCGGTCATAGCCGCAGACGCAGCATGCGCCGCCCGCGTTGGCGACCAGGAGCGCTTTTACAGCGCGTCGTCTTCGGGCCACGCGCTCCTGTCGACAGCGCTTACATCGGTAGTACCCGCGGCCCTCGAGGATGAACTGGACCGGCCCGTGATGCGAGCAGACGAGCGGCAGTTCCAGCGTACCTGCGTGCCGACTGGCCCGCTTCGTGTCCACCCGCACGGCACGCTGAGTGCGAAGGCCATGCCGCCGCAGCCAGTACCGAACGGTTGCCTTGCTCATCGCGACCTCCTGAGCGATCTCGGTAATCGAGAGACCGTCGGTTACCAGAGCCGCCAACCGCTCGCGGTTGATACCGCCCTTGGCGGCGTGGTTCGCGTGGTTAGGCGCCGCGAGTCCATGCTTCTTCATCCAGTAAGAGACAGTTGACGGATGACGTCCAAACCGGGTCGCGATCCGCTCGACGCTCTCTCCTTGGGCAAGCAGCAGTTGGAGTGCCTCTCTGTTCATTACGAACGTATGTTCGCATGAAAGCCAGACGGATCCGCGCAAAATAGATCGACCTTGGCCGGGTTAGACGACGTTCTCGAGCTTGGCCCCCACTGCCCTGATCGCCTCCCGCACCGTCTCGCGCTGCCGAGCCAGGTCCCCCGTGCCCCCTCCCTGCCCGCGCACCCGGATGATCGCCCGGTCCAGCCGGTCTCGCTCCAGCACCAAGCGGGCGTGCTCCAGGCGGTCCGGCGACGGGTCGGGCACGCGGCCGGCCAGCTCTACCAGTCCGGCCATGAGGCGCGCGAATCCCTCGTCCTCGGCGGGCAGGTCACTGAGCGGGGTGGTCAGTCGTCCGTCGAGATGGCGAGCGGCGCGTCGCAGAGAGACGCTGGTCAACAGCTCATCAGGGTCGATGCTCTCCAGCGCGGCGGCGCCATGGTCGGCCAGGGCGATGCACAGGGCCAGGAACATCCTCTCCAGGCGTGGGCCGTTGTCCAGGTGACGCACGCTCGAAGCGGCGGGTTGGCCGGGCGACGCGGACTGCGGCCGGGAGCGCCCGCCGGCTGCGGTGCGCGCGGTGGCGGCGGCCATCAGCGTGGCCAGGCGACCGGGGGTCAGCTCCAGGCGTCCGGAGATGCGGCGGACGAGCTCGTCGCGCAGGACGCTGGCCGGGACGTCCTCCAGCACCGGGCCCAGCTCCTGCAGAGCCCGGTCCCGCCCCTCGGCGCTGCTCGTGTCAGCGCGCTCGAGAATGCGCTCGACGTGGAAGACCACGAACGGCTGTGAGGCCTTTACCCGCGCGACCAGGTCCGCCGGACCCTCGTTGGCCACCAGGTCGGCCGGATCGGTGCCCTCGGGCAGCGCGACGACCCGCAACTCGAGCTGCCGGGCGCGGGCCAGCCGGGCCGCGCGCAGCATGGCGTCCTGACCGGCACGGTCTGAGTCCAGGCAGAGCTCCAGCACGTGGGAGATCCGCTCGAGCTCCGATACCTGTTCCTCGGTCAGCGCGGTGCCCATGATCCCCACCGCGTTGACCAGGCCGGCCTGGTGCAGGGCGAGGACGTCGGTGTAGCCCTCGACCAGGATCATCCGGTCTGCCTTGGCCGCCGCCGCGCGGGCCAGGTCGATCCCGAACAGCACCTCGCGCTTGTGGTAGAGCTCGCCGTCGGAGGTGTTGAGGTACTTGGGACGCTGGTTGTCGCGCATCGCTCGGGCGCCGAAGCCGTGCACCCGTCCACGGGCGTCGACGGCCGGGAACATGATCCGCTCGCGAAAGCGATCGTAGACCTGGCCGGGGCGGTTATGAGAGCGCTGCACGAGCCCAGTGGCCAGCAGCTCCTCGTCGCTGTAGCCCGAACTGCGCGACGCGGTCAGCATGCGGTCCCAGGCCGAGGGCGCGTAGCCGACCCGGAACTCACGCAGGGTCGCCTCCTGCAGGCCGCGGCCCAGGAGGTAATCGCGGGCTGGGCCGGCCTCCCGAGCCTGCCACAGGTAGCGCGAGTAGTAGGTCGCCGCGCGGCCCAGGAGATCATGCAGGCGCTGGCGCCGTTCACGTCGCGCGGCGGCTCCCGGATCCTCGTTCTCGGTCTCCAACTTGGCGCCGAAGCGATCGGCCAGCGTCTCCAGCGCCGCCTTGAAATCCAGGCCCTCGGTCTCCATCACGAAGTCAAACGGGCCCCCACTGACCTGACAGCCGAAGCAGTGGTAGCGCTTGGCGTCCGGGCGCACGTGAAAGGACCCCGTGCGCTCGTCGTGGAAGGGGCAGAGTCCGAAGTAGCTGTCCACCCCGGCTCGCCGCAGCTCGACCCGGGGTGAGACCAGCGCCAGCATGTCGACCGCGGCCAGTACGCGATCGCGGGAGTCGGCCGTGTAGCGAGTCACGGCGCGAAGGCCACGGGCACGCTCAGGGCCTCGAAGCGCTTGATGCAGTAGCGGTCGGTCATGCCGGCGATGTAGTCGGTCACCCGGCGAGCCAGGTCGCCATCAGGAATCGAGTCCGGGATCTCCTCGGGCTGGCGGCAGTAGTGGGCGAACAGGGATGCGATGACGCGATGGATCTTGACGTGCTCCCGGGTGGCCACGGGTCCGAGGTAGACGGATTCGAACATGAAGGTGCGAAGCTCATCCATCGCCGTTCCGACCTCGGTCCCCTGCACTATGTCCCCCGCCGCCTCCGAGGACTCCACGAGGTCGTGAACCAGGCGGTCGATACGACGCGGACCGCTGTCGCCGAGGATCGCGATCGCCTCGGTGGGCAGATCGGCCGCACCGATCACCCCGGCTCGCACCGCGTCGTCGATGTCGTGGATGATGTAGGCAACACGGTCGACGAGGCGGACGATCTTTCCCTCCCGTGTCGCCGGCTGCGGTCCGCGACCAGAGTGGCTGAGGATGCCGTCGCGCACGGGCATGGTGAGGTTGAGTCCCTGTCCGTCGCGCTCCAGCGTGTCGACGACCCGCAGAGACTGCTCGTAATGCCGAAAGCCCGAGCCGAAGTCCTCGCGCAGGCAGCGGTCAAGCGCCTGTTCTCCGACGTGACCGAAGGGCGGATGCCCAAGGTCGTGCCCCAGGCCGATGGCCTCGGTCAAATCCTCGTTGAGGGCCAGCGCGCGGGCAACGGTGCGCGAGACCTGAGTGACTTCGAAGGTATGGGTCAGGCGCGTGCGGTAGTGGTCGCCGGTCGGGGCCACGAAGACCTGCGTCTTGTACTTCAGGCGCCGAAAGGCCTTGCTGTGCACGATTCGGTCGCGATCGCGCTGGAAGGGCGTTCGTAGCCCGCAGTCAGGCTCCGGCCGGGCGCGGGCCGGAGGATAGGACCGCACCGCCGCCGCCGAGAGCTCGGCCTCCTCGCGGGCCTGCGTTCGCGAGGCAAAGCGCTGCGCCACGGGACCGCCGGGATGCTCGTAGCCATGGCTGAGGGTTCGCTCGGTCACGGTCTACGATTCTGACACCGCGCATGCTTTCGGCGAGATCCGGACGCGAAGAGGACACAATCTCAAGCGGGCCGATCAGGCAGCCAGCAGCGGTCGCAAGCGGACGTGGGCATGATGCTCAGCCGTATCACCGATCGCCCGCTCGACCTGGCGCAGCGCGCGCTCGGTGCCGTCGGGAGCCGCCGCCAGGGGTGCCCCCAGCGCCCCGACCAGGAAACGGTAGGCCGCCTCCTCGAGCGGAAACGACGCCGCCTCGCAGGAGCTGCAGACGACACCGCCGGCGGCGCCGGAGAACCCGCCCAGGTGCTCGGTCTCTCCGCACACCGCGCAGGCGGCGAGCTGGGGCACGATGCCTGCCGCCAGAAGCAACTTGAGGCGGAAGGCCAACCCGTTGGCGGTCCGGGCCTGGGCGGCGTCAGAGCTGAGCAGCGCCAGCTGGTTGGCCAGCAGGCCGAAGACGTCGGGGTGAGGATCGGCGGTCTCAAACAGCCGGGCCACCGCGTCGCAGGCGCGCGCAGCCGCGTCCAGGGTGGCCGCGTGGTCACGGAGCCCGGCGTGGGTGGCGATCGTGTCCACGCCGGTCACGGTCAGCAGGTCGCTGCGCCCCTCGTGCAGCAGGACTGAAATCAGAAGGAAGGGCTCGAGCCGGGCGCCGAGCCGGCTGCGCGCTCGGCGCGCACCCTTGGCGATCGCGCTCACGCGGCCGTGCGTCGGGGTGTAGAGGTGCAGGATCCGGTCCGCTTCGCCGTAGCGGATCGAGCGCAGCACGACGGCCTCGGTCTTCAACGAGCCGGGCACAGAGCTATACTTTGTGAAGTAATGAAACCGGTCACCGTGTACACAACCGAGAACTGCCCCAAGTGCGCAGGCGCGAAGATGCTCCTCGGCCAGCGTGAGATCGCCTATGAGGAGATCAATCTGGCACGTGATCCGGACGGCCGCACCCGTCTGGCTGAGCTGACCGGGATGGTCACCTTCCCTCAGATCCTGGTCGACGGGGAGCCGATCGGGGGCTTTGATCAGCTGCTGGCCGCCGACCGTGCCGGTCGCCTGTCGCAGATGGTCGCCGCTTAGCGGGTCTGCGGGGGACTTCCCGGCCCGTCGGCGCCCGCCCCCTCCTACGTCCGTCGGGGCCGGGGCCGCGTCTGGCAGCGCTCACAGACGTAGGTGCCCCTCCCCCCCACCACCAGCTTGCGGATCGTCGCGCCGCACCGGGGACACGGCTGTCCTTCGCGCCGGTGGACCAGGAAGCGATCCTGAAAAGATCCCCGGGCGCCGTCGACATGGCGAAAGTCATCGATAGTCGCGCCCTTGGCCTCGATCCCGGCCAGCAGGGATTGTTCGATTCCCTCCCGCAG
>JALYZQ010000212.1 GCA_030948805.1 Actinomycetota bacterium
CGGTAGGCGCGGTTGAGGTCTCTGACCAGCGACTGGATGCCGCCGTGCTCAGGCTGCTCGAGCAGGTGCCAGTCCAGCGAGCGCTCCTCGGACCACTCCGCCTGCTGGGCGAACTCCTGGCCCATGAACAACAGCTTCTTGCCCGGGTGCGCCCACATGTAGGCGTACAGGGCGCGCAGGTTGGCCAGCTTCTGCCACGGGTCGGCGCCGGCCATCTTCGTGTACAGCGACCCCTTGCCGTGCACGACCTCGTCGTGGGACAGAGGCAGGACGAAGTTCTCCGAGAACGCGTACATCAGGCTGAAGGTCAGCTCGTGATGGTGAAAGCGGCGGTAGATCGGATCCTGCTGGAAGTAGCCCAGCGTGTCGTGCATCCAGCCCATGTTCCATTTGAAGCCGAAGCCCAGGCCGCCCAGGTAGGTTGGGCGGGAGACTCCGGGCCAGGCGGTCGACTCCTCGGCCACGGAGATAACGCCGGGCTCCCGCCCGTGCATCACCTCGTTGAGCTCCTTGAGAAAGTTCACCGCGTCCAGGTCCTCGCGCCCGCCGAACTCGTTGGGTATCCACTCCCCGGCTCGGCGTGAGTAGTCCAGGTAGAGCATCGAGGCCACCGCGTCGACCCGGATGCCGTCGACGTGATACTCGCGCAGCCAGAACAGCGCGTTGGAGATCAGGAAGTTGCGGACCTCATGGCGGCCGTAGTTGAAGACCAGCGTGCCCCAGTCGGGGTGGGCGCCGCGGCGCGGGTCGTCGTGCTCGTACAGGGCTGTGCCGTCAAAGCGGGCCAGCCCGAAGTCGTCGCGCGGGAAGTGAGCCGGCACCCAGTCCACGATCACGCCCACGCCGCGCTCGTGCATCCGGTCGATGAAGCGGCGCAGGTCGTCCGGGGAGCCGTAGCGGGGGGTGGGGGCGAAGTAGCCGGTCACCTGATAGCCCCACGAGCCCTCGAACGGGTGGGCCATGACGGGCAGGAGCTCGATGTGGGTGAAGCCCAGGTCGGTCACGTAGGCCGACAGCTCATCGGCCAGCTCGGCGTAGCTGAGCGCACGGTTGTCTTCCAGAGCATTGAGCCGCCAGGATCCGAGGTGAACCTCGTAGATGGACATCGGCTGGGCCAGCGGCGCCTGCTCGCGGTGGCGCTCGCGATAGCGGCCGTCAGCGCTGCTCCATTCGTACTGCGAGGCCGTGACCACCGAGGCCGTCTTGGGGGGGACCTCGGTCTCCTGGGCGAAGGGATCGGCCTTGAGCAGCAGCTCTCCGTCGGCCCCCAGAAGCTCGAACTTGTAGCGCTGTCCCGCGTCCACCCCGGGCAGGAACAACTCCCAGATCCCGCCCGAGCCCAGCGAGCGCATCGGATGCAGCCGGCCGTCCCAGGAGTTGAAGTCCCCGACCACGCTGACCGCTCTGGCCGACGGTGCCCAGGCCGAAAACGCGGTCCCCCGGACGCCGTGGTGCTCGCGCACGTGGGCGCCGAGCTTCTCATACAGCTCCTCGTGACGGCCCTCGCCGATCAGGTGCAGATCCAGCTCCCCGAGCGTGGAGTCAAACGCGTAAGGGTCCTCGAGCGTGAAGCTTGCGCCGTCGCCGTATTCGACCTCTAGCCGGTAACGCAAGGGCAGCTGCGCCTTGGCCAGAGTGCCCTCGAAGATGCCCCCGGGGTGGATCTGCGCCAGCTCTGAGGCCTCGCCGTCGGCCGGTCGCACCGAGACCCGGGCCGCGGCCGGGCGCAGCGCGCGCACCACGACGCCGCCGTCGGCTCGGTGGGCGCCCAGGACGGCATGAGGCTGTCCGTGCTCGCGACGCGCCAGCGCGTCGAGCTCGGCGGCCTGCAGGGTCATTCGGACTCCAGCAGCCGCGCGATTCCGGCCACTGGGATCGGCAGCCAGTCGGGGCGGTTGTCCAGCTCGTAGGACAGCTCGTAGATGGCTTTCTCGAGCTCGAAGATCGACAGCAGGTTGATGATCGCCGCCTCACCCGCGGGAAGCAGTGAGGGATCGATGGTCGAGAAGTAGTGCTCCAGGAAGGTGCGCCGGGCGCGCTCCTCGAAGTCGGCCGGCGCCGGCGCGCCCTGCTGTATCTGGGTGGCCGAGGCCGCATAGGCGAACGAGCGCAGCATGCCGGCCACGTCACGCAGGGGGGAGCGTTTCTGGCGCCGCTCGAACAGGGGTCGGGCCGGCTCCCCCTCAAAGTCAATGATCAGCCATCCATGCCCAGCCGCCCGGTGAAGCGTCTGGCCGAGGTGCAAGTCACCGTGGGTACGGATAGCGCGGCCGCCGAGCCCGATCTGCGTCCGGGCGGCGATCCGCTCGCGCACGTCCTGACCGCGACCGATGATGCTGGCCAGCCGCTCGTCGTCGGGCAGCCGGACGAAGATGCGCTCGATGTCCTCGTCAATTGTCGCCGTCAGCAGCGACAGCGACTCGGCGCTGGGCTCTTCAGGGCTGAAGGCCGGATCGTTGGCATCACAGGCCAGCGCGTTGTGAAGCTCGGCTGTCACCGCGCCCAGCCGGCCCAGCTCGCCCAGCAGAGCCTCGGGGTCACGGTTGATCTCGGCCAGGACCAGCTCCCAGCCGCCGGTAGCGTCGGCGTAGAAGCGCTGCGCGACGCCGAGCGTGGTTGCGAACGACCGACCTTCGTACTCGTAGTAGCCCAACAGGGGGGCGATGTTGGGGTACTCATGCGCGGTCAGGAACTGCAGCAGCTCGAGCTCGGGGTTGATCCCCGGCTCCAGACGCCGGAACACCTTGAGGACCGTCTGGTCGCCGAAGACGATTGAGGAGTTTGATTGCTCGACACCGACCGGCCGGGCGGGATCATCGGTCAGCAACGGGCCGGCGCTCGGGACGCGGATGAAGCGGAAGCTGCCTTGCTCGGTGTCGAGTTGAAAGCTCTCGTCGATGCGGCGCAGGAGGTCGCGCATGAGCTCGGGGTCGGCCACGGCGTCAACGGGGCCAAAGTCACCGGAGCCGAGGAGGGCCGCACCCGGACCGGCGTCCCCGGCGTCGCCGGCGGGCGGGAAGCTGAGGGGCAGCTGGTAGAGCTCATGGCTGCCGCTGGCAAATCGCGTCTCGACGAGCATCAGCAGCAGCGGTGGGTGATCGGCGATCTGAGCCGATTCGTCGACTTCGATCCCGCTGATGTGCCGCGACTTGGAGGCATACCAGCGGCGCTGCTCGATCCAGGCGCCGAGGCGGCCCAGATCCAGGGCGTCGAGTATGGCCGGAGTTTGCACCGGTTCAGTCACCCGATCGCCTCCTCGCCCTCTCCGACGAGCTGAAACCAGTAGAACCCGCGCGGGGCCAGCGTGAGCAGATACGACCATTCGCCGATGCGGGGAAAGCGCGAGCGGCCGAACAGCTCGACCGGGGAGCGGCCCGCGTGCTCGGAGAGGTCCAGCTCGACGGCCTGAGCCGAACGCGCGCAGTTGTGCACGCACAGCACCATGTCCTCCTCGAAGCGCCGCAGCACCGCGAAGATGCGCGGGTTTGACGTCTTGATCGGCTCATAGCTGCCGAATCCGAACACCGGGTGCTCTTTGCGCAGGGCGATGAAGCGGTGCATCCAGCGCAGCAGCGAGGTCGGAGTGCGCAGCTGGGCCTCGACGTTCACCGCCTGGTAGCCGAACACCGGATCCATCAGCGGCGGTGCGTAGAGCTGGGCGAAATCGGCGCGCGAGAAGCCGCCATTGCGATCGCCGGTCCACTGCATCGGCGTTCGCACCCCGTCGCGGTCACCGAGGAAGATGTTGTCCCCCATTGCGATCTCGTCACCGTAGTAGAGAACCGGGGACCCGGGCAGCGAGAACAGGATCGCGGTCATCAGCTCGATCTCATCGCGACCGTTGTCCAGCAGCGGGGCCAGGCGGCGCCGGATGCCCAGGTTGAGCTTCATCCGGGGATCCTTGGCGCACTCCTCGTACATGTAGTCGCGCTCCTCGTCGGTGACCATCTCCAGGGTCAGCTCATCGTGGTTGCGCAGGAAGAGTCCCCACTGGCAGCTGTCGGGGATCGCCGGGGTCTGCTCGAGGATCTCGTAGATGGGGGCCGCCTGTTCACGGCGCACGGCCATGAACATCCGCGGCATGACCGGAAAGTGGAAGGCCATCTGGCACTCGTCGCCGTCGCCGAAGTACTGCACCACGTCGGCCGGCCACTGGTTGGCCTCGGCCAGCAGGACGCGATCGGGGTACTCCTCCTGCATCACCTGGCGCACTCGCTTGAGGTAGACGTGCGTCTCGGGCAGGTTCTCGCAGTTGGTGCCCTCGCGCTCGAACAGATACGGGACGGCATCCAGGCGAAAGCCATCGAGACCCAGGTCCAGCCAGAAGCGCAGCACGTCGAGCATCGCATCGCCGACTGCGGGGTTGTCGTAGTTGAGGTCGGGCTGGTGGGAGAAGAAGCGGTGCCAGTAGTAGGCGCCGGCCCCCGGGTCATAGGACCAGTTGGAGACCTCGGTGTCGGTGAAGATGACCCGGGCATCGCGGTAGCGGTCGTCGGTGTCTGACCACACGTACCAGTCGCGCTTGGGGTTCTCCGGCCCCCGGCCACCCGAGCGCGACTCCTGAAACCAGGGATGGTCAGCGGAGGTGTGGTTCATGACCAGGTCGGCGATCACTCGGATCCGCCGCGTGTGGGCAGCCTCAATCAGCTCGGCGACGTCATCCACGTTTCCGTAGTCGGGATGCACCTGGGTGAAGTCCGAGATGTCATAGCCGCCGTCGCGCAGCGGTGACTTGTAGAAGGGCAACAGCCAGATGCAGTCGATCCCCAGCCACTGGAGGTAGTCAAGCTTCTCGGTCAGTCCGCGCACATCGCCCGAGCCGTCGCCGTTGGCGTCAAAGAAGCCGCGGATGTGGATCTCATAGAAGACCGCGCGCTTGAACCACAGGGGCTCGGCCTCGAACCACTGGCGCGTCTGGCTGTGGGCGTGCGCGTGGAGATCGGCGCGGGTGGTCCCGGACCGCGGCTCACGGGCGAGCAGGTGGGTCAGAGTCGGCGGACCGACACTCATGACGCTGCGGGGGTGGGCATCAGCGTTCTACTGCTAGCACGTGCGCTTGGCGCCAGCCCGGCGCCAACCCCACGAAATTGGCGCCGATCCGCCACTGGTAGCGCTCATCGCTGAGCTGGTCGTGCACGGTGAAGCTGGGGGGGAGGCCCAGGCTGGCCGGGATGACGGCGGCGCCCTGCTGGGGCTGATGGGGGTCCAGGTTGACCACGCAGATGACCGTGTCCGGCCCCGACTGCTTGGCGTAGGCGATCAGCGCCTCGTTGGCGGTGTCGAGGAAGGTGACGTTGGACAACTCCTGGAGGGCGGGGTGGTCCCGGCGAAGGTGATTCAGCCGGCTGATCAGCGGCAGCAGCGGACCGTCGAGAGTGCGCTCCTTGAGCTCGTACTTCTCTGAGTCCAGGTACTCCTCCGACCCTGCCATGACGGCCACGTTCTCGATCTCCTCATAGCCCGAGTAGATGCCCCAGCTCGGGCTGAGCGTGGCCGCCAGCACCGCGCGGGCCTCGAAGGCCGGGCGGGCGCCGTGCTGCAGGTACTCGTGCAGGATGTCCGGGGTGTTGGCGAAGAAGTTGGGCCGGAAGTAGTCCTGCTCGCCGGAGGAGGCCAGCTCAGAGACGTACTCGGTCAGCTCCCAGCGGGCGTTCTTCCACGTGAAGTATGTGTAGGACTGGGTGAACCCCAGCTTGCCCAGGTGGCGCATGACCGCGCGTCGCGTGAACGCCTCGGCCAGGAAGATCACGTCGCGGTCGCGGCTGTGGACCTCGTCGATCAGCCAGGCCCAGAAGGCAAACGGCTTGGTGTGCGGGTTATCAACCCGGAAGGCCTTGACTCCGCAGTCGACCCACTTGAGCATCACGCCCAGCAGCGCCTCCCACACCGAGCGCCAGTCCGGGGACTCCCAGTTGACGTTGTAGATGTCCTGGTAGCGCTTGGGGGGGTTCTCGGCGTACTTCAGGGTCCCGTCGGGGCGGTGGTGAAACCACTCCGGGTGCTCGGTCAGCCACGGATGGTCAGCCGAGCACTGGATCGCGAAGTCCAGGGCGATGTCGATGCCCAGCTCCGCGGCGGCGGCGGTCAGCGAACGCAGGTCCTGCTCGGTACCCAGCTCGGGGTGGATCGCGTCATGGCCGCCGCTGGCGTCGCCGATCGCCCACGGCGAGCCGGGATCGCCGGGCCGGGCGGTCAGCGCGTTGTTAGCCCCCTTGCGGTTGGTCTCACCGATGGGATGAATCGGCGGCAGGTAGACGACGTCAAAGCCCAGCTGGGCCAGCCGCGGCAATTGCCGCTGGACTCCGGCCAGCCCGCCCCAGGAGCGCGGAAACATCTCATACCAGGCCCCGAACCGAGCGCGAAGGCGGTCGACTTCGATCGTCTGTGGCCGGTCCAGATACACGCGGCCGTGGCGCTCGTGCTCGCGCTCCACGGCGGCCAGCAGCTCCTCCCCGAGGGCCACGTCGTGCTTGGCGCTCTCAGGAACGTCGGGATCCTGGAGCTCGTCGATGGCGTGCTTGATCAGCTTGCGCGCCGGCCCCGAGCGCTCGCGCTCCAGGGCCACCCGCAGCAGCACGACACCCTCGGACAGCTCTCCGGACAAAGACTCCTGCCCGGCGGCGACCTTGCGCGCCAGCTCATCGCGCCAGGTGCCAAACACGTCGGTCCAGGCCTCGATCGTGTACTCCCACAACCCCGGGCGGTCGACGACGAATTCGCCGACCCAGCGCACCCCACCCAGGTTGGCGTCTGACCGGCGCAGGGGCGCTTCCTGCCAGATGGAGTCATCCGGACCGCGGAAGCGGGTCACGGCCCGGATCAGCTCATGGCCGTCGCGAAACACGTCGGCCTGCACGGCGACGCGATCACCGACGCAGCGCTTGACTGGGTAGCGGCCGCCGTCCACCGAAGGGGTCGGGTACTGGATCACGATCGGCTGCGGAGGCTGGCGCACCTGATCGTCGTCGGGGCGCCCCGCTCCCGCGGCCACCGCGGCCGTATCGGCGCTCAAGACGCTGTCGTGCTTGCAGGGTGAGACACACCCCGGAAGGTATCCATCCCAGCGCATCGGGTAAACACCGCCAGGTGAACACCGCCGGTCGTGCGAGCGGAGTCCAGCTGCACATCACCTCGCTGCCCGGCGGCCGTCTCGGCGCCGAGGCCTACAAGTTCGTGGACTGGCTGGTCCAGGCCGGCCAGTCCTGGTGGCAGGTGCTGCCGCTGGGGCCGCCCGATCGCCATCGCTCCCCTTACAAGGCCCGCTCGGCCTTCGCCGCCTGGCCGGATCTGCTGGCCTCGCCTCGGGCGCCGGTCAGCGCCGCCGAGATTGCCGATTTCCGGGCTCGTCACCCCTTCTGGATCGACGACTGGGAGCGGCTGGCGGGCCGGGGCGCGGTCGCCGACCAGGTCCGCTTCGAGCTCGAGTGGGCCGCCCTACGAGCTTACGCCCGTGAGCGGGGCGTGCAGATCATGGGCGACGTGGCCATCTACGTCTCGCCCGGCAGCGCCGATCACCGCGCCCACCCCGAGCTCTTCCAGGAGGGGCTGGTCGCCGGCGCGCCCCCCGACGCCTACGCCCAGGACGGTCAGCTGTGGGGCAATCCGCTCTATGACTGGCCGGCCCTGCAGCGCCGCGGCTACCGCTGGTGGGTCGAGCGCCTGCGCCGCACCACCGAGCTCTTTGACCGGGCCCGCGTCGACCATTTCCGTGGCTTTGTCGCCTACTGGGCCGTGCCCGCCGGGGCGCGCAAGGCCAGCGCGGGGCACTGGCGCCGGGGGCCGGGCCGGGCCGTGTTCGACGCCGTGCAGCAAGAGCTGGGCGCCGTGGACCTGGTGGCCGAGGACCTCGGCGTGATCACCCCCGCGGTGGAGCGCCTACGCGTCGCGCTGGAGCTGCCGGGAATGCTGGTCGTCCAGTTCGGGCTCGATCCGGCCGCCCAGACCAGTCCGCACCGCCTGGCCAATCACGCCCGCGACCGGGTGATCTACACCGGGACCCATGACCACGACACCGCCCGAGGCTGGCTGGAGTCCCTCCCTGCTTCCCAGCGGACCTTCGTCGATTTTGAGCTGGGCCGGCTCGGCTTTCGGGAGCGGCGGCCGTGGTGGGGCCTGATCCGCTTGGCCTTCTCCTCCCCGGGCTTCCTGGCCATGATCCAGGCCCAGGACGTACTCGGACTGGGCAGCCAGGCGCGCATGAAC
>JALYZQ010000221.1 GCA_030948805.1 Actinomycetota bacterium
GCGGAACTCAGGACGGCGAGGCGTCGAGAGACCGAAGGCCAGGTGACATCGAACTGGTCGGCGATCACGCCTGCGGGCAAGTCGTCATCTCGGAGTGACTTCAGGATCTGGCGTCGGGTGGGATCGGCGAGCGCTTTGCCAACCCTTCGTTCCGGGTGCTCCTCGAGGGCAAACACCCGGTTCCGCGCGTTTGGGGTTGCGGCCGACAGCGCCGACACTCGCGGCCGATTGAAAGCAGGCCAAAACGGCCCGAACGTCTGCGGCCGGACCCGTCCGCCGCGCGGCTCGCAGCTGCTGCGGAGCCAATCCGCCCCGTCGACGCTGCGCCGGGGTCCGTGGCACTCTGCCGACGATGGTGCATCGTAATCTGGTCACTCGTGTAGCGAGGGCGCAAATGAGATTCCGATGATCGAGCCTTCTTGCGATTGAAGCCGGGCCACGGTTTGGCCCCACGGTTCCTCGCGTCCGTCGTGCAAAAGGGTAAATCCGCGCTGGCGCAGCTCCTCGGCGGCGGACTGAACAGCGCCTGCGTCGCGCACCTCGAACTCCAGGCTCATCTGCGGGACAATGCGATCCGCCGGCCAGTCCGGCGTGCCGAAGCACGCCTGGGCGGCCTCAGACAGCGGCCAGATCGCGAAATGCTTGCTGCCCTCGACCCGCTCGCTGTGGAAATAGGCCCCGTCGGGACCCGCCTCCAGCGGGAGCCCCAGCGCATCGATGAACAACTCGCGGCTCTTCTGTGGTTCGGGTGTGACCACCGCGAGGGTGGCAATGAATTGAACATCCATGCGCCGCACGCTACGCGGATGCCGGCGTGCGGTCTTTGAGAAATCGGACGGGCGACACGCCCGCCAGTCCTGTGACCTCGGCGGTCATGTGCGCCTGGTCTGCATATCCAGCGTCTAGGGCCAGCTCGACCAACGGCGCCGGGGGGAGCTGTTGCAGGCGCCGAAAGCGCAACACCCGCGCAAGCACCTTCGGCCCGTAGCCGACCGCATCGCTGATGCGGCGATGCAGCTGGCGCGCGCTCACTCCGAGCTCTACCGCGACCGGGCCCACCCGCGCCCGTGGCAGTCCAAGCGCCCGGACCGCTGCGGCCACGAGCGGATCCGGCTCAAGTACTCCGCGCAGCTCAACGGCTTGCCGAAGCAGTGCGTGCGGGTTCTGGGCCGCGGCCAATGATTCCCTCAACGTCGCGGCCACCTCTCGTCCCAGCACGTTGGCGGCATCTGAGGAGGTATCGCAGAGCTCCGACGCCGGCAGCCCCAGAACCGCGCCAGCCGCCCCCGGTGCCAGCCGTACGCCAACCAGCCGCGACCCCGGCGCGAGCTCCACAACCCGCGCCCGCGTGTCAGGACCCGCGACGCTCAGCCCCACGCCCGACCAGATCAAATCCACGCACGCGTCCGGCACCACCAGCTGCTCATGCCCCGCCGCCGTAGCCTGCTCCCACGTGCACGCCACAAGCGGCGAGCCGACCAGATGCTCGAGATAGCTCACCCCGCCACGCTACCCCACGCCGCGTGGCCATCCCGTCACCGGCCAGCCAAGGCGCGCAATGTTCCCTCGACGGTTCACACACGAGCCCAGTCCGAAGTACCGTGCCGACAACGAAGCAGGTCCGACCTCGCGGCGGACCGTAGTCCTCCTGTTCGCCAAACTCAGAGCCCAGCCGGCGACGTTTCGGACCGGCTCGGGATCGACCGGGACACGCCCGTGTCGGAGCCCCGGGGTTACGAGCGCAACGTCGCGACATTCCGATCGCCGCGGACCACTCTTCTGAGCTGCTCAATTGGTCGGTGCTCGAGCGGCCGAAGCGGCGCTGCATAGGGCACCGCGCTGGATCTGCCGGTCCCGGTGCGAGCCCTGCCTCCGGCGATCACGAGGTGCACTGGGTCGACCTGAGGTCCGCCGACCCGGCGTCCCGCGTGCCTGCTACATCGCGATCGCTTCGTAGACGTCGACCGCGCCGCCGATCTCGAGGACCGGGCAGCCCTTTGCGAGCTCGACCGCCGAATCGAGGTTGCCGGCCGACACGATCGAGTAGCCGGTCAGGCCACGCGAGCCGCCATCGCTGACCAAGCCACTGGGGCCGACCGTCTTCGCGGTCCCCATCGCGGCGCCTCCGTCGACGACGGCCGATCCGAGCTCTCCGAACCACTGACCCCACTTGGCATACTGCGCGTTGCGCTCGGCCTCGTCGGCGGCCACACCTTTGCCTCCGCTGTACGCGAACACGTAACTCGCCATCTCCTGACTCCTTCCCAGTTCGATATGCAGCCCTTTGGCTGCCTTACATCAAGGATGTTATGCATCGGGAAGCTTGCGCGTGACGACGTCGCGAGGATAGGCTCGTTCGGGAGGGGTTTCCGACGAAAGGATGTCCACATGAGCCTTCTGGTTCGCTTTTCACCCGAGTCGCTGACAAGTGAACGGTACGACGAGGTGAAGGGTCGCCTGAACGAAGCCGGACATTGGCCGCCCGACGGCCTTGAATACCACGTTTGCTTCGGATCGGACGGACAGCTGAAGGTCAGTGA
>JALYZQ010000253.1 GCA_030948805.1 Actinomycetota bacterium
GGTGCACGCTGACATGGACCGCGACCGCTACTTCACCGGCGAGGAAGCCCTGGCCTACGGGCTGGTGGATCGGGTGCTCGAGCACCGGGAGCGAAACGGCCGGGGCGGAGGCTTTGGCGGGTAGCGAGGTCCGTCCCCGCGGCTTGGGACTGCCATGTTTCCCCCGTATGAACGATCAAGTCCCTCCAATTGCCAAGAAACCAATAGTTCGCTAACGTAACCGTTATCAGTACATTTTTCGGCCAGCCGCCGCCGGAAGCGTTCGGGAGCCAAACGATGCAGGGGCGTGGAGGTTCTGCTCACGGGCGGTGCAGTTTGGCCCCCAGAAGACGGTATCGCTTGCAATGCGCAGGCAGTCTGTCGTAGATACAACGGTTGAAGTTGTAGCCCCGGACAACCCAGGGGGCGCTGTGTCGGCTTTCGAACAGGAGCAAGAACGGATGACAGCTCCAGAACTCGACTTGAACTCACAGGATCGTGCCGACGGGCGCTGGTTGCTCCCGGGCCGGCGCCGGACGCGCTACAACGCCCTGCCCCCGGTATGGGAGGTTTCGGCCGACGACGGACGGACCGTCGACACTGCGCGCGCGGTGGCGTGGCGACGCGACTCCGTTCTGCGCCGAGCGCTGGCGCTGGCCGATGTGGTCGCCGCCTTTGGCGCGATTCTGGTCGTGCTGGCCCTGATCGATCGAGGCTTGGCGCTGCGTCCCTCGACGATCCTGATCGTGCCGTTCGTGGTCTTGTTCGCCAAGGTCCTGGGCCTCTATGACCGCGACCAGCATCTGCTTTGCAAGGGGACGATCGACGAAGCCCCGATGATCCTCTACCTCGCCGTTCTGTACTCACTGGGCAGCTGGCTCGCCGAGGAAGTCCTCTTCCGCGGGTTCCTGACGCGGCCGCAGGTCTTCATCCTCGCGCTGGCCAGCTTCCTGCTGACGGTGACCCTCCGTGCCGTGACCCGGCGGATCGTCATGTCCCGGTGTCCGCCGGAACGCTGCTTGGTGATCGGCCCCGCCGGCGACGCCTCGAGAATCGAAACCAAGCTTGACCAGGCCTGGAACTCCAACGCTGTGGTCATCGGGCGGGTCGCCCCTTACCCCGAGCGCTCGTTCTTGCCCGATGGGCCGGTGCCGCTGCTCGGAACCGTGGAGGATCTGGCCTCGCTGACCCACGCGCACGCGGCCGAGCGCGTGATCATCGCTCCCGCCAACCATGATCAGGACGTCGTTCTGGACACCATCCGCCGAGTCAAGGCCCTTGGTCTCAAGGTGAGCGTGCTGCCGCGGCTGCTGGAGGTGGTGGGCACTTCCTCCAGCTTCGACGACGTCAACGGCACGCTGCTGCTCGGCGTGCGTCAGTACGGCCTGACCAAGTCCTCGGCGCTGGTCAAGCGCGTGACGGACGTGGTGGTCGCGAGTTGCGGACTGATCCTCCTGTCGCCGGTATTCCTGCTGTGCATACTCGCCGTCAAGCTTGACTCCCGCGGTCCGGTGCTCTTTCGCCAGCGCCGCATCGGGAGCCACGGTGAGCGCTTCTGGATGCTCAAGTTTCGCTCCATGGTCGCCGACGCCGAGGAGATCAAGGAAGCCCTGCGCGAGCTCAACGAGGCCGAGGGCGGGCTGTTCAAGATCGTCGATGATCCGCGTATCACCCGGGTGGGCGCGATGCTGCGCAGGACTTCCCTGGACGAGCTTCCCCAGCTGCTCAACGTCCTCAAAGGCGACATGAGCCTCGTGGGACCGCGGCCCTTGGTCCCGGACGAGGACGCCCTGATCGACGGCTGGAAACGGCGCCGCCTGGTGGTGAGGCCGGGAATGACCGGTCTGTGGCAGATCTTTGGCTCCTCCCGGATCCCCATGCACGAGATGGTCAAGATCGATTACATCTACGGGGCTAACTGGTCATTGTGGATGGACCTGAAGATCCTCCTGAGGACGATCCCCTACGTGCTGCGCCGGAGCGGCGTCTGAGCTTGAGTCACCTGGGTCCGGCTGCGGGCAAGGAGACTGAAGGCGAGAGGGCGCCCCGTGGACAATCGCTCGCGACAGGGGTGCTGATCGCCGTGCTGGCCCTGCTGGGCTTGGTCAGCTTCATCTACACCCGCGTCAACCAGCAGGCCGGCGCCTCACTGCTGGTGCGCCAGGAGCAGACCCAAGCGCTCACCGGGTCGACCGTTGGTGCGGTCGTCAGATTGGCCCCCGATCCAGTGACCAACGCGCCCGGCCTTGCGGCCCGCTGCCATCCCGAGGGCGGCGGCGCGCTGATGAACCCATGGCGGTGCGTCATCGCTTACCGCTCGCGCAAGCGCATCCAGTACACGGTCACGATCCAGCCAGACGGCTCCTACACCGGCGACCACCAGGTCCTCAGCTACCGAGGACGAACGGGACCCACAGCCGGAAGTATCCGCGGCTGCTGCATAGCCCTTCCCTGACCGCTGCTTACTCCAGCTCGCCCTTGAGCTTGCGCAGCGCGCGGTACACGCGTCCCTCTACCGTGGTGAGCTTCTCCTGGGTCAGCTTGGCGATCTCGGGCAGGGTCAGATCGGCTCCGTAACGCAGCGCGATTACGTCGCGCTCCTCACTACTGAGGGTGCCCATGGCGCGTTGCACGGCGTCACGGTCTTCGACGGCAGAGAACTCCTGGCTGTGGTGCCCCGGCGCGCCGGTGGCGGCCGTGATCTTGTCATGCGCGCGCCGGCCGGCAGCCGCACGTCGCGCGTGGTCGCGGAGCAGGTTGAGGGCGATCGTGTACAGCCAGGTCTTCTCACCCGAGCGTCGCGGATCAAACCGCCCCCGAGATCGCAGCACGCGCTCAAAGGTGTCTCCGAGGAGGTCCTCGGCCAGCGCCCGGTCACCCGTCCGATAGACAAGGAAACCAAGCAAGGGCTCGGCATGCTCGGCATACAGGCGCTCGAAGTCTCGATCACGCATGCGTTCGGCTCACAGGGAGGTGACGGCATTGGCCAGGCGTCGGCCTTCGGCCGTCCACTGGTTGGGGGTCTCGCTTCGGAATGTGCGCCAGGCGTCTTGAGCGAGTACGTCCCGCGGATCCAACGCAAGCGCATGCCGCGCTGCCGCCTTGGGATTCAGGCCCGCCACCGCCCGGAAGAGTGCGAGGTCGTAGGTGTAGACCCAGTTGTTGGCATCGAGGGTGATGGCTTTTCGGATCGCCGCGATGGCGAGCTGCGGTCGATTCTGGCGGATGTCGCAGAATCCGAGAACCTCGTAGGGCTCGGCCCGCACCCCGAGTATCGAAATCGACGAGGACGCGGCGCTGACCGCGGCTTGGCAGTTGCCCTGGGAGAACGCGACGGCGGCCTGGTTGAGCTTGCGTTGTCCGAGCCATACGTAGGCGGGCGTCACAGCCAGCAGCACGCACCCGAGTCCCACCGGCACCCGAGCCCGGGTATTGAAGGGACGGACCTTTTCAGCGGCTGGGGCGCCCCGGGCCAGTGCAGCACCTCCCAGCGCGAAGAAGATCACGGTCACGGCAGGCATCTGCCAGTCCCAGTCAATGGTGTTGTGAAGCGCCATGGCCAGCAGGACGGCAAAGATCGCCGCATAGAGGGGACGATCAGGCCCCCGGGCCCGTGCGGCGGGTCCGATGAGGATGGCCAGAACCGCCACCGCGAGGAGCGCAAAGCCCACCAGCCCGAGCTCGTCCAGAACCTCCAGATAGAGGTTATGGACATTCTGTACTTGCTGGCTGCTCGATCGCTTTATGGCCCATGTGTTGGCAAACGTCCCCGCGCCGCGGCCGAGTAGGGGGGACGCCGTGAACTGATGCCAGGCCTCGCGCCACAGTTCGATGCGCCCATCGTTGGCCGGATCGGTCAGCCGGGTCCGAAGATCAGTTGTGCTGCCGGCCGGAGCTGGGCGCAGAAAACGCTGATACTGCCGGGCGATCGTGCCGCTCAGCGCGACGCTGGCGATGAGCACCACCACGACAAGCGAGCCCCAGACCACGCGCGAAACGCGGGCGCGCGCATGAGATGGAAGGTGAAAGGCGACCAGCCGGCGATCAAGAACCCAGAGGGCTAGCCGTATCAACGCGCTCGCCACTACGCATGCGAGCAGGACCACCGCGACGTGATGGCCCTGCGCGGCCGCCGCCGGGCCTGTCGGCAGCAGGGAGGCGAGCAGGCTCGCGTCGTAGGCCACCTTGAGCGCGATCGCGGTGGGAAGGACACTGGCCAGCAGAAAGCTCAGGAGCAGACGGGGCCGGGCCACCAACAAGTAGATCACGAGCGTGATGAGCACGGCGGCGATCGCGCCCCGCGAGAAGGTGAAGAACAACGTCGAGACCAGCACTGGCACGGCCGCAGCTGCAAGTACCCGCTCTACCTTGTGACTGATCGGGTCGCTGGAGATGTGAACGCAGAGGAGGATTCCCAAGGCGGCCAGCAGGCCCAGCGAATTCCAGTAGGTGAGCGGGAAGCTCAGACGGTTGTCCGCCAGCTGGTAGGTGGTGGGAAAGACATCCGGGAGCAGGCGGGTGGCCAGTGAGCAACCGCAGATGACGACGATTCCCAGGGCCAGGCCCCGGAGCATCCATCGCAGTCGACTGGGCGTGCGGGCCACCGAGCCGAACAGGACCATGGCCAGGAGGTACACAAGAGCGAGGTCGAACTTGACCAGCGCGAGACCCGGGGCGTGCGACCAGGCGGCGGAAAGCAGCGTGACCAGCGCGAACCCGGCCATGGCGACACAACCGATGGCGAGGGCCCGACTCATACCCTCCAGCGGGTTGTCCGCCATCGTCACGCGCACCACCATGACAACGCAAAGGACAACCGCCACGTAGGCGGGCGGACCTGGGTAATAGCCGCCGGCGTCGAAGGCGAAGAACGCCATCAAGCCAGCAGGCAGCAGCAGCAGAGCCCCTGCCGCGAGGCGCCGACTGTCCAGCATTTGCGGGCATGATAGATGCCCCGTGACCGGCTTGGTCGATATTCACGCCCACCTCCTGCCCGGCATCGACGACGGCCCGGGCTCGATCGCCGAGAGCGTGGAGATGGCACGAGCCGCAGTGGCCAGCGGCACGGAGATCCTCGCCACTACGCCGCACCTAAGGTCCGACTTTCCCGATGTGCACGTCAGCGAACTGGCCGATCAGTGCGCACGGATGACCGGCGCCCTGGAGGAGGCCGGCGTTCAGCTCCAGCTCGTGTCGGCCGCCGAGGTCTCACTGGGCTGGGCACTCGAAGCGGCCGATGAGGAGCTCCGGCTGGCCAGCTATG
>JALYZQ010000043.1 GCA_030948805.1 Actinomycetota bacterium
GCGGCCTCGAACACGGTCACCTCGTGCTCACGGCCCAACAGGTAGGCGGTGACCAGGCCGGATACTCCGGCCCCGACGATCGCGATCCGCACGGGAGGGCTCTCGGGCTAGGCAGCCGGCTCGTCGACGCGCCGCGGCGCGTGCTCGGTGTGCAGCTCGTGGACGTCGTCGTCACCGCTCAGCGAGGCCTTGAAGCCGCGGAGGCCCGAGCCCAGGGACTTGCCCATCTCAGGCAGGCGCTTGGCTCCGAAGACGAGCAGCACGACAATGAGGATCAGGGCGATGTGAAGGGGATTTTCGAGTCCGACCATTGGGGTCTCCGATCATTGCGCATTAACAGCTCTGCTTATGGCACCGGGATGACGGGGCCGCTCAGGGCTTGCCCATTACTACGGCCCGTGAGGGCTCCCGGATCACCTGGCAGGCTCAGGTGATGGCGGCGCGGAGGACCGGCGGGTGCGTGGGCACTCGGCTACCGCCGGTCGGCTCGGGTGTGACCATCACCGAGGTGACGCCGTGGAGGCTGCCAGGCACGGCGACATCGCCACGGCCGCCCGCAGTCACGCTGAACAGCGCGGTCGTCGGCTGTGGGGAGCGGTGCGGTCGGCTCAGCCAGACCTCGTAGATCTTGCCGGGTGGGGGGGCGGCGAAATGGTTCACGGTCAGCTCGGCGTGGCCGTCGGTCACCGTGATCCGGGCCGAGCCCGTGGCCGCGCTGACCCGGGCGGCATAGACACGCATCCTCGCGGGGCCGGGCCCCGTCAGGGCCACCGCAGCGAGTACGGCGATGATCATGACCATCGCCGTCGCGGCCAGCGCGAACGCCGGTCGGGGGACCGGTCCCCAGCTCAACCGAGGCACCCAACGGCGCTCGGGCCTGGTGACCGCCTCGCTGTGCACATCGGCCAGGACGCGGGCCCGCAGCCCGTCCGGCATGGCATGGCGGGGCACGCTCATGGGCAGGGTGGCCACCACACGTTCAAACTCGACCAGCTCCTCGCGACACATGGCGCAACTCGCCAGATGCGTGCTGAATTCATCGACCTCCGCCGGCTCCAGCGCGCCGAGCGCGTACGCGGCTACATCGAAGCCGCAGCCGTCGCGGAGGCCATCCTGTGGGCTCCCTGTCGACGTCATTGTCTCTCTCCTGTCATGGCGTTGCCCCGGCGAGCCCGCTCAGGGCAGTCCTCATCTTGGTCAGTCCCAGGCGCATCCGGCCCTTGACCGTCCCAGCCGGGAGCTTGAGCATCTCGGCGATCTGACTGTGGCTGAAGCCCCCGAAGTAGGCCAGCTCGATCACCTGACGCTGCTCAGCCGGCAACTCGCCCAGCGCTGTACGCACCTGCTGTGCCTCGTCACGCCGCTCCACCTCGGAGTCGGTGCGCTCGGGGGCCGGCAGGCGCTCAGCGGCCCCGTCGTCGGCGACATCCCGGCTGGTCCTGACCACGCTGCGACGGAAGGTGTCGATCGCGCGGTTGTGGACCACGCTGAGCACCCATGACCGGACGCTGGCGCGCTGCTGGTCGTAGCGGGCTCCGCTGCGCCACAGGGACAAAAACGCCTCCTGTACGACGTCCTCGGCCACCGCCCGGCGTCCGCACATGCGGTAGGCCAGGGAGAAGGCGGCGTCGGCGTGGCGGTCGAAGATCACTTCGAAGGCCTGAGCGTCGCCATCGTGCACGAGCGCCATCAGATCCTCATCGGCGAGGGTCTGCAGACGAGACCGCGAGGCGCGGACGGTCTTTGGCGCTCGGAACACGATTGGTTGCTAGTTGAACCCGATCATCGGGTGGGGGATGGGGCCTACTTCTTTATGAGCGGCCCCGCCTTGGCCAGTACCTGGGCCTTGCTCAGCGGCTTGTCAAACGCGCCGTTGGGCGTGATCTTCATCCCGGTGAGCAGCGCGATGGACGCGGCGTGCCGGGCCTCGACCTGCACGATCGAACCCGCGGCGGCCAGGTACTGCTTGTTGGTCAGGGCTGGCCCGGCGCCGTTGTAGGCGCCCACGCCGGTGTTCTCGAGCACGTAGGCGAGCTTGAGAAACGCGGCCGAGCTGGTGACCGGGAAGACGAACTTCGGCTTCTTGACCGGCTTTCCGCCCGCGGCGCTGATGGCCTTGGTCAGGGCGGCCACATGGGCAGCCTCCTCGTCTCCGAACAGGCTGGCCAGCTTCTGCGCCTCGCCACTCAGACCGACCGACTTGCCCTTGACCTTGTAGAAGTCGGCCTCCAGGTACTCCAGCGTTAACGCGAAGTTGAGGATGTCGACGTCGCTTGAACCGGCGGCAAACGCGTTGGTCACGAATGGAGCCACCGCACCGGCGCCGTAAGCTGCGCCGGCCGCCAGCGCCCCGCGCATGATGAAGCTTGCCCGGCTGATGCCGTCGACCTCGACGGCCGCCAGCTCGGGATGTTGCAGTTGGGAATTGCTCATGTTCATGTTTCCTCTCTGATCTGCGGTCGGGTCAGGCGATGAACGGCTTGACGACCGCGAGCACCTGGGACATGGTCATTGGCTTGGCGAACGCGCCCTGCGGCGTCGGGCTCTTCTTGAGCACGGTGTTCAGCGTGGCCGCGTGGCGAGCCTCGATGGTGTGAATCGCCAGCGCCGCGGCCAGGATCTCCTTGCTCTGGATGTTCCCGGCCTGACCGAGATAGGCGGCCGCGCCCAGGTTCTCCACCGCTGCGGCCAGCTTGGTGACCTGAGCAGCGCTGTGGATGGGGAACTTGCCTTTGACCTTGGGAGCCGGCTTGCCGAGCGACATGGCGACCTTGTGCAGCGCCGCGACGTGCTCGGCCTCCTCCTTGCCGAACTGCTTGAGGACCGGCGCGTACTTGCTGCCGGTGAACAGTCCGCTCTTGAGCACCTTGGCGTAGAACTGCGCCTCCAGGTACTCGAGCGTGAGGGCGTAGTTGACGATTCCCAGATCGCCCGAGCTCTTGCCCGAGCTGGACGACGACGAACTGCTGGGCGCGGCTGGCGCCGAGGAGCTGCTCGAGCTCGACGAGCTCGAGGAGCCGCAGGCGGCGATGAACGCGGCCAGCGAGGTGGCGGCGGCGGCGCCGCCCATGCGCCGTCCGGCGAGCTTGAGGAACTTCTTGCGCTCAACATCGTCGCGCGCCAAGCGCTCGACCACGCCGGGCTGCTGGTCAGTAGGGGAAAAGTCGGTCATTGGGTCTCCTTCGCTTGGGGATCGACCCGGAGGCCCCAGTCCCCCCAGGGGTAGGCCGGCCGGATCCAATACATTCCTACGGATGGGCCCAGGCACCGGATCACTGTGGATCCGCTCAGACGCCCCTTGTCGTATACCCGATGTGACCAAAGTTGTGATTCTCCTGCTTGCCGCCGGCCTTCTCGTGCTGTCCGTGGCGGCTTGCGGCTCGGGGGCCATGTCCAGCACCCACGCTGCGTCGGCCACCAAGAGCTCGGCCTCGGCGCCGGCCAGCGCGACGAAGTCCGACCGGGTTCTCATCTCCGGCTATGACTTCCATCCGCCCACGGTCACTGTCGCTCCGGGGGCTCGTCTGACGTTCGTCAACCACGATCAGACCGCCCACACGGCGACCGCTACCAAGGGCGCGTTTGACAGCGGCACGATCGCGGCTGGGGCCAGTCGCACGGTTCGGGTCAGCAAGGCGGGCACGTATACCTACTTCTGCCAGTTTCACGCCTTCATGCACGCAACGGTGATCGTCCGGTAGGGAGGCGTGGCGGTATCGTCGCCGGCGTGGCTGCGCGACTGCCATCAGGCCAGCAACACGAGATCTGCCACGGCGAGCAGCGTGCCGTGATCGTCGAGGTGGGGGGCGGTCTGCGGGTCTATGAGAACGGCGGGGGCGCGATCCTGGACGGCTATGGCGCCGGCGAGCGCTGTGACGGCGGCCGCGGGCAGCCGCTGATGCCGTGGCCCAACCGGATTGACGGCGCAAGCTATGAGTTCGACGGCGTCGGCTATGAGCTGCCGGTGACCGAGGCCAGTACGGGCACCGCCATCCACGGCCTCGTGCGCTGGGCCAACTGGGTCGCCTGCGAGCACGCCTCCGATCGCGTGGTGATGACATACAGGCTTTATCCCCAGCCCGGGTGGCCGGGCATCCTCGAGTTGGTGCTCGAGTACGGGCTGAGCGACGAGGGTCTCAGCGTGACCACGACTGCCGCCAACCGCGGGCCGGCGGCGTGTCCGTTCGGAGCTGGCTTTCACCCCTATGTGGGGCTGGGCGCGGGCTCAGTTGACAAGCTGAGCCTTCAGGCGCCCGGTCGCCGCTATCTGGAGGCCGACGAGCAGGGGCTCCCGGTGGCCAGCCACGCCGTCACTGGGACGCCCTTGGACTTCGTCCGGGCCAGGCGGCTGGGCGACTGTGAGCTCGACACGTGCTTTACCGATCTGGAGCGGGATGAGCGCGGGATCGCCCGAGTCGCGGTGGCGGCCTCCGACGGACCGGAGGTCGTGCTGTGGATGGACGCCTCATTTCAGTATCTGATGCTGTTCACCGGCGACAGCCTGGCCGCCGACCGCCGGCGCCGGGGCCTGGCCATCGAGCCGATGAGCTGCCCGCCGAACGCGCTGCGCTCCCGGAGAGGGAGCGGTCCGGCTCGAGCCCGGAGCCGCCTTTACGGGGCGCTGGGGAATCGCGGTGGAGAGTAATAACATGACGCGATGACCGTCGGCGCAGCGCAGGACATTGAGCGCTCCTACGCCCGGGGGGATGCCTCCACGCCGTTGCTGCAGGACACGATCGGGGCCAACCTGGACCGGACGGTGGCGCGATTCGGCGGCCGGGAAGCACTGGTCTCCTGCGCGCAGGGGCTGCGTTACACCTACGCGGAGCTGAGCGCCGCCGTCGACCAGCTGGCCCGGGGCCTGTTGGGCGCCGGACTGAAGCCCGGCGACCGGGTCGGCATCTGGAGTCCGAACTGCGCCGAGTGGACCCTCGTTCAGTACGCAACGGCCAAGCTGGGCGTGATCTTGGTCAACATCAATCCGGCCTATCGCACCTCAGAGCTCGAGTACGCGCTGCGCCAGTCAGGCTGCCGTCTACTCATCGCCGCTCCGGCGTTCAAGACCTCGGACTACCGAGAGATGGTCGGCCAGGTCCGGGACCGTCTGCCCGAGCTGGAGCGGGTGGTGTTTCTCGGCGGCTCGGATTGGCAGCAGCTGTTGGACGCCGCCGACGAGGTCTCAGCCGACCAGCTGGCAGACCGCCAAGGGCAGCTGGGCCCCGACGATCCGATCAACATTCAGTACACCAGCGGGACCACGGGCTTTCCGAAGGGCGCGACGCTCAGCCACCGCAACATCCTCAACAACGGCTTTTTCGTGGGCCTGGGATTGGGCTACACCGAGTCCGATCGGGTCTGCATCCCGGTGCCCTTCTATCACTGCTTCGGGATGGTGATGGGCAATCTGGCCTGCACGTCGCACGGTGCGGCCATGATCATCCCGGCGCCCGCCTTCGAGGCCGAGGCCACGCT
The DNA here is from genome assembly GCA_030948805.1 of Actinomycetota bacterium. Classification (GTDB taxonomy): domain Bacteria; phylum Actinomycetota; class Thermoleophilia; order Solirubrobacterales; family Solirubrobacteraceae; genus Palsa-465. Next base: position 5,473 of record JALYZQ010000043.1, read on the forward strand.
GGCCGCCGTGGCCGTGGAGCGGTGCACGTCGCTCTACGGCGTGCCGACGATGTTCATCGCCCAGCTAGACCATCCTCGCTTTGACGATTACGACCTGAGCTCCCTGCGCACCGGGGTGATGGCGGGGTCTCCGTGCCCGGTCGAGGTGATGAGGCGCGTTATCGAACGTATGCACATGGGCGAGGTGGCGATCTGTTACGGGATGACGGAAACATCCCCGGTTTCCAGCCAGACAGCCCGCGATGACCCGCTGGACAAGCGAGTCGGCAGCGTCGGTCGCGTGCATCCTCAACTCGAGATCAAGATCATCGATCCCGTGAGCGCGGACACGGTGGCCCGAGGGCAGAGCGGTGAGCTGTGCACACGGGGCTACAGCGTCATGAGCGGCTACTGGAACGACGCCGAGCGCACCACTGAGGCGGTCGATTCGGAGGCCTGGATGCACACGGGTGACCTGGCCACGATGGACGCCGAGGGTTACGTCAACATCGTCGGGCGGATCAAGGATCTGGTCATCCGTGGCGGGGAGAACGTGTATCCGCGGGAGGTGGAGGAGTTTCTCTATTCCCATCCTGACGTGTCCGATGTCCAGGTGATCGGCGTGCCCGATGAGCGCTTCGGTGAGGAGCTGGTGGCCTGCATCGTCACCCGGCCTGGAGCCGAGCTGGATGTCGAGAGGATCCGCGAGTACTGCCGCGGCCAGATCGCGCACTACAAGGTTCCGCGCTATGTGTGCCTGGTGGACGACTTCCCGATGACGGTGACCGGCAAGGTGCAGAAGTACAAGCTGCGCGAGCAGGCGATCGAGCGGCTCGGCCTAGGCTCCGCGGCCGGCGTCCAGACGGCCTAGCTGCGGACGCTGAGGTCGCCGTGACTGGTTCTGAGCTCGGTCTAGCGCTGTCGGTCTTCGCCGCCTGCGCGGTCGAGGCGGTCGAGGCGCTGACCATCGTCCTGGCCGTCGGCCAGACGCGCAGCTGGCGCTCGGCGCTGAGCGGAGTCGGCGTCGCCCTGCTGGCGCTGGCGGCGATCTCCGCAGCGCTGGGGCCGGCCCTGACCGCGCTGCCGATCGGCGTCCTGCGGGTCGTGGTTGGTGGGTTGCTGCTGGTCTTCGGGCTGCAATGGCTGCGCAAGGCGATCCTCCGGGCCAGCGGGCACAAGGCGCTGCACGACGAGGCCGCCGCCTATCAGGCCGAGACTGCGGCCGCTCGCGCGGCGGGCGCCCCGCGGCCGGGTCTGGACGGGTACGCGTTCACGATCGCCTTCAAGGGCGTGCTCCTGGAGGGGCTGGAGGTGGTGTTCATCGTGCTCACCTTCGGCGCCAACCAGCACCGGGTAGGTCTGGCCGCGGTGGCGGCCACGCTGGCCGTGCTGCTCGTCGTAGGCGCCGGAGTCGCCGTTCATGCGCCGCTGTCCCGCGTGCCGGAGAACGCGATGAAGCTAGCTGTCGGTGTGATGCTCACGTCGTTCGGGATGTTCTGGGGGGCGGAGGGCGCGGGGGCTCGGTGGCCGGGATCCGACCTGTCCCTGTTGGTCATCATTCCCTTGACGCTGGCGCTGGCGCTGGTCCTGGTCGCAGCCTTGCGGCGCGTCGGTGCGGGAGCGGCGCCCGAGCTCGACGAGACGGCCGTGCGGGCGTGATTCGCCTACATGCTCTGGGATCCGCGGTGTGGGGCTTCGTGGTCGGCGATGACTGGCGCGTGGCCGTCGGGGTGATCGTCGCCCTGGTCGTGACCGCGCTGGTCTCCGGTTCCACGATCGCCGCCTGGTGGATCCTCCCCGTGGCCACGGCGGTCATGCTGGCATCGTCGGTGTGGAGCGCATCGCGCCCACCGCGCTGACCGGCGTCTGGTCGGTGGCGGCCGGTATGGGTTCAGACCGCGGCCACGGTCCGGTCACGTCCGCACTGCTTGGCCTCGTACAGGGCGGCATCGGCCCGGGCAAACAGCTCGGGGGCCGACTCACCACCATTCCAGCACGCCACCCCGGCTGAGCACGTCTGACCGGCCGGGGTCGCCTGTCGCAGGCGTTCGACGACGGCCACCGCGGCTTCTATGGGGGAGGTCGGGATCACGGCTGCGAACTCCTCACCTCCGTAGCGGGTGAGCAGATCGCCGGCCCGCAATCGCGCGACCCAGGCGTGAGCCGACTCAGCGAGCAGCCTGTCCCCGACCTGGTGGCCGTGCTCGTCGTTGTAGCGCTTGAAGTTGTCGAGGTCGATTACCGCTACACAAACCGGATGCTGGTCACGGGCCGCACGGGCCAGCTCACGGCCCAGCCCCTGCTCCCAGGCCCGGCGGTTGGGCAGCCCTGTGAGCTGATCGGTCAGGGCCAGGCGCTCGAGCCGCGTAAGCAGAGCTTGACGATCCTCGAGGATGCCCAGCAGCTCTCCGACTTGCTCGCCGACGGTGGCCAGGGCCTCGGTGATCGAGCTGTCGCGCACGCGCAGCTCCGTGGTCAGGAACTCCAGCACGCCCACGATCTGCCCGGCCCGCAGAACGGGTACTCCGATCGCCGCCTGCAGCCCGGCCTGCGCCGCCGCCTCCCGGCGCAGGTACTCGGATTCCCGCGTGAAATCTTGCACCCAGACCGGTTCGCCACGTTGCACCGTATGCCCGGGGAACCCCTCGCCTTCGGACAGGGCCAGAGTGCCGCTCTGGGCCTGGAACTCCTTCACCGGCGCGTCTGGCGAGTGCCAGAAAGCTGCACACCGCAGCTTGCCGTCGGCCGAGCGCTCCCAGTAGGACGCCACGTGCCAGTGCATGTCACGGCCCAACGTCGCCAGCAGCGCGTCCAAGGCCTGCGACGGCGTATGGGCGCGGGCCATGGCGTGGGTCACCGACTGCATCGCGGTCAGAACCTGCTGGGTGAGCTGGCGGGCCGAGATGTCGTGCAGAAAAGCGCTGAACATCACGCGCTCCGCGCCGGGCTTGCCGTAACTGATCGAGGACACGGTCATCTCCACCGGGAACTGATGCCCCTCGCGATGCAGCGCGGTGAGCTCCAAGCGCCGGCCCATTATCGAGGTCTCTCCGCTGCTGAGGAAGCGCTGAATCGCCTCCCAGTGCGCCGGCCGGTACTGCTCGGGAATGATCGTGACGGCCAGCTCGCGTCCCATCACCTCGGCGCGCGAGAACCCGAACGTGCGCTCGGCCTCCCGGTTCCATTCGGTGATGAAGCCGCCCGCGTCCATCGAGATGAAGGCTTCATGGGCGCCGTCGAGGATCCGGCGCGTATCGCTGAGCGACCCCGGGTAGTCCTCGATGAGCTCGTCATCGTGGGGCTGGGTCTGATCGCTCACGAGCCGACGATATCCGGTCCGGCCGTCGGCATACCCCAGAGAATTTCGCGGTCGGGGTGCATCACGGAGGCGCAGACATGGAATTCGGCTTGAGCTCGACCTGGCCTTCGGAAAGGAGTAACGTGGAGCTCCGAACTGGCCCTGCGGCCGGTATGTTCGCCCCCAAGCCCGTATGCCACCGACGGCGCGATAGCGCTGCGAGGCGGGGAGCCTGGTCTGACGATCGCGACTGCAGGGCCGGTGCCTACTTATCGAGTGTGGTGCCTTGCCGCATCGCTCGATAGGGCCGTACAGCTCGCGCAGGGGAAGTGCGCCTTCCCTGTGCGAACCGACCAAGGGACGCCAGCGCAGATGATTGACGACGAGAGAATTCGCGAGGCCATCACGCGCTTGTCGCGTCGCCACCAAAGTGGTGGGAGGGTGATTGAGCGGGCTGCGATCCTCGCCGAGGGCACTCGCTCGCGACCGATCTTGGCTTGGATCGTGGCTCACGACGGGCAACCTGAGGCGCTAGCTCCGGCGACTGCCCGAGGCGGCCTACACGGCGCAGGCCCGCACGAAAGTGGCGGCCCCGACGCTCGCGCGCCCCGACGCTACGTGTTGCCGCCCGACGTACTGGCCTGAACAGATTCTGGGCTGCGCCCACCTACGCGCGCCCCACGTCACCAGTCCTCGAATGATCGCACACAGCGGGGTCGCGGCTCGCCAAGAGCTCCGATCTGTGGTAGTCCGGTGGTTCACTATCGGGACTGTCACTGCGCGCTTTGAACAGTGACGGGACCAGAAAGGACGCGCGGCCATGATAAGCACCGCGCAACTCTCCTTCGACCGAGCCAACGACGAGGTCGAGGGCATGCTCCGACGGGGCACGTCGTTTACGCGTGTCGAGGACGCGATCGACGCCGCTCAGTTCTCCCAGCGTCACAAGGCGGCGCTCTGGCTCCTGGCTTGGTCGTTACGCGACCCGGCGATCCAGCGTCGCGATGCTCGTCGGATGGCGAAGGTATTCGCCACCGCAGCTGGATAGGACAGGCTCCCGAGCTGCAGGATTCGAGCCTACTTTTGGCCCAGGCCCCGGCGGCTCAGATCGGCGGACTTTCTCGATTCGCCCGGTGACCATTCCCGTCACCATCGGACCGGTGCCCATCGACACGGTGCCCATCGAGACGATGCCCATCGACACGGTGATCTTCGAGGATCTCGCTCTTCGCCGGCTCGAGGATGAAGACCTCGACCGCAAGGTCAGGATCGATGTGGTTGTTGCTCATGAAAGCCACCACTCGGCGTCCGGACAATCCCTGCACGGCGCTGATCGCCTCGGCCTGGAGAGTGTCCTGAAACGCGCGGCGGCTGTGCAGAACGACCTCGGCCTTGCCGTCCTGGACCAAGCTCTGCTCGCCTTTGGTCAGCGTTGCCCCCATTACGCACACGATCAGGTTCTCCCCGATCGTGGTGCGGGCGCGCGTGGGTCCGCGGCCGGTGTAGCGATGAAGCAGGCTGACCAGCGAATTCGAGATCGCGGCCGTCAACATGCCGCTTGCTGCTGCCTGTCGGTTGGCGCCGGGCATAGCCCGCCCCTCTCGGCCGTCTCTAGCAATTAGGGCGTCGCGCGCAGCGGAGAGGCGGCAGAGAACCGAACGGACGGGAGCTTTGCCGAGCATAGCGTGAATCGGCCATATTCCGAGTCCGGAGTCGGAATGTTTTGCCCCGCTGCTGAGGGTCCGCATCCCCGATTGCCCTCCGAATCGCCGGGTGGCTACTCGACCAGCGGCGGTTCGAGCAGCGACGCGTTGATGTGCTCTGAAAGCGCGGTGGCCGCTGCTCTGTGCGCGGCCAGTTGCTGCTGGTCGTCGTCGGCGCTCAGTAGCGCCGCCGAGTAGGCGGCTGAGGCGGCTTCCCAGTCTCCGCGCAGGCGATCGGTATCGAGCCGCGCTTGGCGACGCATCGCCTCGACGGCCGTGGCGATCACCTCGGCTGAGGCGTGCGCGTCGTAGGTTTTCTCAGAGTCCAGCTCGCGGACGAACGTAAACGTGCTCTGGGTCGTGAGGACCGGTCGGTGCAGGACACGCTCGACGCGTGTCGAGGCATCGTCCAACACGCTCGTCGAGACGCTGAAGCGTGGGTAGGGCTCGATCGCGGCTAGCCATTCGCGTCCGTGCTCGTCGGACGTGCGCTGCTGGCGCTGGTCGATGCTCAGGCCGACGTACTCCGCGACGTGCACCCACCCCCAATGCGTCGCCGCCAGCAGGATTCCGATCACGGCGAGGATGGCGGCGAACGTGCCGCCGCTTCCAAACAGGAGCGCCCAGCCGCTGAACAGCAGCAGTGCCGCCCCGGCGATCAAGGTGACACCAGTGAGGAGCGATCCCGCCGCTACGAGCCGGTCGTGCGTGCCG